>CAZHVH010000475.1:0-3070 GCA_964535855.1 uncultured bacterium | reverse complement strand
ATTGCTCGACGCCCTTGAGGATAACGATGACGTCCAGAAGGTCTACTCGAACTTCGAGATGCCGGATGAGCTACTTGAGGCGGCTGAGGCCGCGTGATATAGATGATCATCATGGGAGTCGATCCGGGGATATCCGTCACCGGATACGGCGTGATCAGCTTCCAGGATAACACCCTGAAAGGCCTCTGCTACGGGGGGATAAGGACCGATCCCGATCTCCCCATGCCGCGAAGACTGAAAAGGATATACGATGCCCTGATCAAGGCCATCCGAGAATACCGCCCTGATATACTCGTCGTAGAGGAGTTGTTCTTCAACCGGAACGTCAACACGGCCTTTGCCGTCGGCATGGCGCGGGGTGTGGCGCTATTGGCGGCGGAGATGGAGGGAGTACCGATCAGTTCTTATACCCCTCTTCAGGTTAAACAGGCTGTGGTCGGATACGGCAGGGCGAGTAAAAACCAGATCCAACAGATGGTTAAGGTCTTACTTGGCCTTGGAGAGGTTCCCACTCCGGATGATGCCGCCGATGCGTTGGCCTTGGCCATATGCCACGCCAATTCACATCGCCTCTCCCAGATGTTGAATCACGTTTGATCCCCCTCCTTAAAGACACCTATCGATCTGTATTTCTTATATCTCATCTTTATGAGCTCATCCACGTCGTACTGAAGCAGATCCTCGAGATGTCTTTTGATGGCCCTGCCGACGCGCCTTATAGCGAGGTCGGGGTTTCTGTGTGCCCCTCCCAACGGCTCACGGATCACCTCATCCACGATCCCAAGCTCATATAGGTCGTCCGCTGTCAGCTTCAAACCTTCAGCTGCCTCAGGGGCGTGTTCGCCCTGATCCTTCCATATGATTCCGCTGCAGGCCTCAGGGGGGCAGACGCAGTAGATGGCATATTCCATCATCAACACCCTATCCGCCATGGCAACTCCCAGCGCCCCGCCACTGCCGCCTTGGCCTATTACGACGGCGATAAACGGGGTTCTGAGCTGAGACATATGATAGAGGTTCTCGGCGATAGCCATCGCCTGTCCCCTCTCCTCGGCTTTAGCGCCTGGGTGAGCTCCGGGCGTGTCCACAAAGCTTATCACAGGTCTGCGAAACTTCTCGGCCAGCTTCATCAGCCTCAAAGCTTTGCGATACCCATCCGGATGCATATATCCGAAGTTGACCAAAACCCTTTCCTCGGTGGTTCTTCCCCTCATCTGTCCAAGGTACACGATCGGATATCTCCCGAACCATCCTAGCCCGCCTACGATCGCCTTATCGTCCCCAAAGAACCGGTCGTTCTGCAGATCGATCCTGTCCGATATCAGTCGATCGATGTAATCTATGGATTGCGGTCGTTCCACCTTTCTGGACAGATAAACCTTCTGCCATCGGGTGAGATTGCCGAAGGTACGCCTCTTAATTCGAAGCAGATCCCTTTCAAGTTGGCTGATACTCCTTGAAAGATCCAACTCGTTCCGCTGGGCGAACTCCTTCAGCTCTCGGATATGCCTCTCAAGCTCTTCTATCCTTCTCTCGAAATCTATCTCCTGCATCCCTCATACCCTCCTGATGCTTCTTCTGACGAACATCTTCCCGGGCTGTTGGCCGACCAGTCCTTTCAGCTCAAGCATCAGCAGTATGCTGGATACCTTATTGGGCGGCATATTCACGCTGGCGGAGATCTCATCTATGTGCATGGGAGTGAACGGGATAACATCCAAGACCATCCTCTCCTCATCCTCTAAATCGACGGGAATTTTATCCTGTGACGGGATTTCCCGTTCGAGTTTCACCTTGGGTATGTTAAGTACGTCCAGGAGATCATCCACGCTTTCCATCAAGGTGGCTCCCTCCTTGATCAACCTGTGGGTTCCTTTGGAGCAGCGCGAGAATATACTTCCCGGCACCGCCAGCACCTCCCGTCCCTGTTCAAGTGCGAAGTCGGCTGTGATCAGGGCGCCGCTTCTTTCATCTGCCTCGACCACTATCGTCGCTAGAGACAGCCCGCTTATGATCCTGTTTCGCCTTGGGAAATTAACGTCCACAGGGGGAGTGGTCATGGGGAATTCGGATATCAGAGCTCCATTTCGGCTTATCTCCTCCGCCAGATCGGCGTTCTCCCTGGGATAGATGTTTAAAAGACCGCTGCCGAGCACGGCTATCGTTCGACCTCCATTCTCCAGGGCCGAGCGATGTGCTACGGTATCTATACCCCTAGCCATGCCGCTGACGACTGTAAACCCCTGTTGGACGATCTCCCTCGTCAGCCTGGAACAGGCATCCCTGCCATAGGTGGTTGCCCTTCTGGTTCCCACCACCGATACGGCGAACTTATCGTCTGGATTCAGTTCACCCCTGATGAAGAGTATCGGTGGTGGATCGTAGATGTGAACCAAATTTGGGGGATATCCTTCTTCGCCAAGGGCGACCGTCCGACATTCTGAGCTCCTCACCAGTTTGAGCTCCCTCTCGAGCCGTCTGAGAATCGACCTGGATGATCGTCCCCTCAACAGTTTCTCGCATATCCGAGGGGGAAGCGCCTCTCTCAGCTCCCCCTCAGATGCCTCGAGGCCCGCCTGAGCCGAACCGAAGTTCTCCCTCAACCTTCTGATCACAGCGTTCCCTATACCTGGTATCAGGCTGAGATGTATCAATGCCTCATGTTCCGGCGAGGGATGCATAGCCTGATCTATTTTTTGGATTTCCCCTCCGAAGGGGGTTCTATCTTTTTGTAGACCTCTATCTCGGCGATCCTCCTTATGCCCTGCCGCGGCTCAGCGCCTCCTCCCTGGTGTGCCCTTGTACCTCTGGCGAGGTTTATCGTCTCAGCCTCCTTACCTCTAACCCGATATGCCCTTGGAATTCTGATTCTGAGCTTGGTCGTTTCGACCGTCGGGAAGGTGACCGTGCATATCTGACGTCTGTTGTAATCGACGTGCTTGACCTTCTTCCACCCCTTATCGGTGTAGACCTCGACGTCGAACTGGACGATCGGCTTGGGCGCCTTAATCACCACTTTACTTATCTCCTGCGGTTTCCTCCACTCTATCGTGGCCTGGGTATATTTATC
>CAZHVH010000474.1:0-3071 GCA_964535855.1 uncultured bacterium | reverse complement strand
CCGATCGAGGGGGTCTAATCTATCTGGATGACTCAAATCCGCATAAATTACGAAGATCGGAAACAACAATGAAGCTTATCCTCCTCATCGCCAGGAAGGAGTTCGCCTCCAACATATTTTCGTTCCGCCTGCTTGTGGGATTGGTCGTCTGCCTGACGCTCTTCATCTCCAGCGGACATGTGCTTACGAAAGATTATGAGAAGAGGCTGCGCACATACAACATGGCTAAAACGAAACGCAGAGGTGAGCTTGAGGAGGTTAAGGTCTACTCACAGCTGAAGGTGAACCTGGACAGAGCTCCCGAACCGCTGAGCGTCCTCTGCCTGGGGCTGGAGAAACAACTCGGCAACACGGTGACCGTCTCCTATGAGGATGTTCCCACCGAAGCGAAGATCCTCGGGGGGGACAACCCGCTCCTGCATATCTTCTCCCCCATTGATGCCGTTTTCATCGTGCAGCTCGTGTTGAGCCTGTTCGTGATCCTGATAGCCTACGACGTTATCTCAGGCGAGCGTGAGGACGGGACGTTGGCGCTCCTGATGTCGAATCCCGTCTCGAAATTCCACGTCCTGATAGGAAAGTATCTCGGCGGAATGGGCAGTATCCTGCTGTCGCTTGGGATAGGTTGGATAGTTGTGGTTGCGGTGATGAGCTTCTCACCCATGATAGAGCTCGGCTGGGCTGATCTGGGTAGGATCGGCCTGGTGTTCATCGTATCGGCTTTATACCTCTCAACCCTCTTCCTGCTTTCGACCCTCCTCTCAGCGAGATGTGCTCGATCGGACACGGCTTTGATCCTATCGTTGTTCCTCTGGATTGGGCTGGTGCTCATCATCCCGAACGGAGCCGCCTATCTGGCAAAGCAGATTCAACCGATAGAGTCAAGGGCTAAGGTGGATGCGGAGAGGGATTCGATCATGAAGGAGTTCCAGCGGAGAATCAATGATTACGGGGAGAAACATCGAAGCGGGTTGTATATAGCTGTAAACGCATATACGGTGAATAGCGTGTATCCGTTCGCCTCCCGGGTGCTGACCGGCTCCAGGGAGGCGATGCTCTGGTATCTGGATGGCGCCCGGTTTTACATTCCTCTGCGCATAGAATACGCCGAGCGTGTCGGAAAGCTCTATCGGGGATACTACCGATCGCTCAAAAAACAGACCATCCTGGCTGAGAACCTGTCGAGGTTCTCACCGGGGTGGGTTTACTACAACGTATCCGCTATCCTCGCCGGCACAGATTTGGGCAGCTATGAGCGGTTTATCAAACGAGCAGGGGATTACCGTAGGGAGTTGATGGAGTACATGCGTGAGCGAGGCGCTTTCTCAACCGTTAAGTGGTTCACCAGGGTCAACCTCGATGAGTTGCCCTCACAGGCGAAGGCGAGCTATATCTGGAGGAGATATAACCTTGATGCTCTGTTCGACCGGCTGTTCAACGGTTCTCCCCTTTCGGCGGAGGAAAGGAGAAGGCTCGATGAGGGGTGGAAGGCCTTTTCGGATGCCCGTGAAGCCGTCTTTAAAAGGCTGAGGCTCAAAAGTTGGGATGAGGTGAAACCTTTAGACCTGAACGGCATGCCCGTTTTCACCTTTGATAGGGAAAGCGCTTCCTCCGCCATAAGACGAGCCCTGCCGGATCTGGCGATCTTGATCTCGCTGAACGCCCTCTTGTTTTTAGGATCGGCCGCCGTTTTTCTGAGGAGCGAGGTGAGGTGAAAAGATGCTTCGAGAGATCATCCTGCGTGAGCTTCTAGATCATCTGCGCAGCCTTCGATTCTCCCTGACGTTTCTCCTGGTCGTCATCCTGATGTTAACCGGAAGCGTGCTATATGTCCGTGATTACCGTCAACTGGTTGCGGACTACAGCGAGAACGTAAACGAGAACTTGCGCCTTTTGAAGGAAAAAGCGAGGAAGGGGTTATACGAGGTGGTGAGCTTCCCTCCTAACCAGATGATATATCGCTCGCCAAACCCGCTGGGATTCATCGCCGAGGGACGCGAAAAAGATCTGCCCAACGCCTTCGAGGTGGACGCGTTCGAGCTTAAGGGGCCGAGGATGAAACTTCGGGGGAACTACACGCTATGGCGGTTCGAGGGGTTGGATTGGGTCTTCATCGTGGGGGTTATCCTGAGTTTCGCTGCTCTCGTGCTCACCTATGACGGGATATCAGGTGAGAGGGAGAGAGGTACTCTTCGCCTTTCTCTGTCCAATCCCCTTCCGCGCTCAACCCTGCTTTTGGGAAAATACATCGGCGCGACGGGTACCCTGGCGATCCCATTGATAGTTGGGATCTGCACAAGCACCTTGATCGTCTCCCTCTTCGGCGCTTCGAAGATTGGGATGACGAATTGGATGAGGATCGGACTGATCATCTTCATTTCAGCCTTCTACATCTCCGTTTTCACGATGCTTGGGTTGTTCATATCCAGTTTGACAAGGAGCTCCAGGGTCAGTCTGGTTTTCTCGCTTCTGGTGTGGGTATGCCTTGTCGTGTTCATCCCTAGAACGGGGGGATTGCTGGCAAGTGGGTTGATTGAACTGCCCGATGAGAAGATCGTATCCGAGAGGGCAAGGAAGGCGGCGATGGAGGTGGTTAGGAGATACGGGCGAGGCGGATTCAGCTGGAACTGGTCGCCCGGGGAACCGCTTTCACGTTCCGTAAAAATTGCTGACGCCCAGCTTGCGGTCTGGGAGGATTACCGTAACCGACAGCTCAATCAGGTGAAGCTGGCCCGGAGTTTGACCTCCATATCCCCGACCGTTATCTATCGGAACGCCTGCGAGAGGTTGATCGGAACCGGTATAGGGCATTATGAACGATTTCTAAATGGGGCGAGGGAGTATCGCCGGGCTCTGCTGCAATTCACATATGAGAAATATCCCTTCAACCCTAACCTTCCCCTCGGAGGGGAGGAATTGAGGAGGGTGAGGAAGATCAAGATCGGCTTCGATGAGGTCCCGAAGTTCAGGGATAAGCCTCCCGATATCCCCGCTTCCCTCGCCGATGCGAGCTGGGAGGTTCTGCTTCTGTTCCTGTTCAACGTGTTCCTCTTCATAGGGGCTATTTTGGC
>CAZHVH010000473.1:0-3085 GCA_964535855.1 uncultured bacterium | reverse complement strand
CGGTGGACGGCGGACAATTGGCCATAGATACTACACTCAAGGGAAATAAGAGCGATGGCTATATATTAACAGTGTTAAGTGTAAGCTGTCAAACCTCATCTCTCCCCGATCAACCCTAACCTCGCCGGTTCGAAAACCCTATCCTCGGCGACCTTAAGCTGATCCATAGAGGATATGTTGAAGGCCACCCTATCGGCGAATACCCTCATATCGGGCAATATCTCCTTGAGCTCAGCTATCTCCTCCATCATAAGCTCGGTGTAGACGTAGACTCTGAAATGCGTGCCTCGTTTGGATGGGAAAAGATCCATCCACCACCTGCCGCCCGCTGTTATCCTCAGCTTGCCCATTCTGTTCCTTATGATTCCCCCTGTCTCATCTATGTATCGCATGAGCTCCTCGACAACTTCATGCATGGGCGTCATGGTGAAGCAGGTCAGAAACTCACCCCTTGTCATATACCTGGCCCGCCTTCTACGAACGATGTATTCCCCTTTCGGCTCAGAGATCCTTCCACCTACGATCTCCTCGGCGTTGATCAGCGTCTCATCGGGTCCCTTGTAGGTGAGGTAGGAGATGTAGTTTATGTCCATTCCGAGCCTACGTAGATACCGAACGATCTCAAACGATCTGGGGTCCTTCCCCTGACAGAAGATCACCAATCTCTGCCTACGATTGAAGTCATCCTCATCGAGCTCGCCTATCTCATGATGGAAGAACCGTCGGTGTTCCTCGATGAGGGTGCTGAAACGGTGTCCTCTCCCCTCAAACCATCTCTTGGCGATCCTCTCCAGATCACCGTATCCCATCTTCGATATACGAGCGGCGTATTCCAGCACCTGGCCGATGGTATTGCGCGGCCTTCTGCTGCGCTTGACCTCTATGATGACGGTGTTGCCCATCCGATCGAGTCCCAACAGGTCATATCTACCTCCCTCAACCCTACCTTGTCGGCCGATTATCATGATCGGTTCGGTCCCGAACAGGATGCTCGGGTCCTCCTCTATCATCTCCTCGATCCGCTTCTCTTCAATCCCGACGTCGGCTATGAGCCTGAACTTATCGCCTTCCCACCTGTAAAGCGGCATCTCAACCCCCAAACGCTCAGGGTATCTTAGGGATGAGCAGGTTGAAGAGGATCACGTCGAGCAAAAGGAGCGATAGGGCTGCGAGGAGGAGATAACCGAATAGCTCCCTTCTAACCGTTATGTTTCTTCCGAACCTCGCCTCCTCCATCCTGGTTATCTCCCCATAGGCTCTGCTCAGTTCCCGGGGATCGGTCGCCCTAAAATAGGCCCCGTCGGTTATGCGAGCGATTCGGCGGAGCATCTCCTCATCGAGCTTAGCGATGATGATCTTCCCCGTTTCATCCCGGGCGTAGCTCCTGCCGAATATGGGATGAGATATTGGGACGGGGGCGCCGGCAGGGCTTCCCACCCCGATAGCGTACACCCTTATCCCGAGAGCCGAAACGGTTTCAGCGGCTTTGACCGGATCGGGGCCCCAGTTGTTCTCACCGTCCGTTAAAAGTATAACAGTTTTCCCCGTCGATTTGAACCCCACCAACCTCCTCGCCGCCGAGAGGATCGCCGAGCCTATGGCGGTGCCGTCCTTCAAGATCCCGACTTTGATCCTTTTGACCAGCCCGAGCAGAGCCGAGTGATCGTATGTCAAAGGACACACGGGGAAGGCCGTTCGAGCGAACAGGATCAAGCCCATCCTGTAATCAGGATGTCTGGTGATGAATTCCCTGAGAACTCGCTTGGTTGCCTCTATTCTGCTTTCGCCGTCGAAATCCTCCGCCAGCATGCTGGTCGAGATATCAACCACCAGCATGATGTCGCCTCCCTTGGGCTTAACCTTCTGTGTGATCGGAAGGGATTGAGGCCGGGCGAGGGCCAGGATGATCATGCATAGAACGAACAGCCTGAGGTATATTCTCATCTTCCAAGCTTTAGAACGCCACGAGGCTAAAGGGGTGGAGAGGTAAAAAAGGGAGGATGGGATTCCCTTTTGACGTCTATTATTCAGCCATAGGAGAAGGGGAAGAAGAAGGAGAAGAACGAGCCATGCCGGATCCTTTAGGCTCATCTCCGCCTATACTCCGCTCGCGCCATCTTCCTTCGAGGCTCCTTCGATCCGAATCCGGTCCTTATACAGACGCCTATCGCTAGAAAGGTGATCACGACGAAGATCGGCTTGCCCACGACGGGTAGGAAGGTCAGAACGCGATAGACGGTATATCCGACGACGACCGATACCAGGGACATCCGATCTGTCTGGAAGAGGGAGTTGCCAAGGGCAACGAACAGACCTATCTTGCCGAAGATAGCGGCTGCTACCAGGAGCGCCCATAGTATCAGCGCCACAGGGATTCCCACAAGGGAGAGGATCAACATAAGCGAGATCGGAGGAAGGAGCAGGAAGATGATCAGGCCTAGAAGCGAACTGCCTATCGGTTTGACAGATGCACAATGTGCCATCGCCTCAACGTTCCTGGGAAAGATGACGAACAGGAGCACCTGAAGGATCAACATGCAGATGAAGAGGGTGACCTTCCAGGATATCCATGCAACGTTGCCCCAGTAACCGCGGGGTATTCCGGACATGAGGGAGATAAATCCGCTCAAGGCCTTACCTGTGGAGAACCTCTTTATCGTCCCGGATATCCTCGCATTGGGATCGGACTTCAATCGTCCACCGATGATTATCAGATCTCCGCCCACCTGGGCGGTATCGGCGAGGTTTACATCCCCCCAGAGCGAAATCACCCTTCCCTCAACTTTACCGGCTATGTTCAGATCGGAGCTGATTGAGATGATCTGGCGGCAGGTCATCCCCTGAGGTATGTCTGCAGTGGCGCCGATCTTGAACACGGTTCCCCTTCCCTTCTGAAAGGAGGGACCGCTTTGGATAGGGTATGATAGCTCATCACCGGGGGGTACCTCCTGAGCCGATGAGAGACCTAACCCCGAGGATGCAAGAGCCAGGCTTAATAGAAAGGCTGATAGGATCTTATCGCCCATTTAGGAAGCCCCTTCGTTTTATTGCAATATATAACATTTAGAGAGTTTTGTCAATGAGG
>CAZHVH010000472.1:0-3101 GCA_964535855.1 uncultured bacterium | reverse complement strand
ATCGGTAACAGGGAGATGGTTCACAATTAGGGTGACAATTTCCGCCGTTGTAGGGAGCGCAAGGCCTTGCGCCCTCAAGATGAACCATCCCGGTGGCAGGGAGGAGAATCGCAGATTTGTAGCAGTTTGATCCACCGACAGATTTCCTATACACCCTGCGGGTTGACATCCTTTGACGCTGGTGATAGAATGAGCGACAAGGCGCTCAGATAAATAACGCTTTTAGGAGGACTCGTTCGATGGGAAGGTATCATTCAGCGCCGTTGGTCGGTCTGATGCTCATGGTGTTATGCGCCCACAGCTTAGCTGAGTGGCATTCTTTGGGACCTGGTGGGGGTGGATGGCTGTGGTCGCTCGCCGTAGCACCTGATGAGAAGGGCACCATCTATCTCGGATGTGATGTGGGCGGGATATACCGCAGCGATGATTTCGGCCGGTCGTGGAGGATCATCAACGCGGGGCTTGGAAATACCTATGTGGCCGCCATCGCTGTGGATCCCTCCAACCCTTCGGTGGTATATGCGGGCACCCATGGCGGGGTATATAAGAGCACTGACAAGGGCGAACACTGGGCCCTCAAGCGCAACGGCTTCCCGCCCATCGAGACCTGGGGGATAACCGCCCCCATCGCCGCCCTCGCGGTCGATCCCTCCGATGAGAGACACATCCTAGCCGGCATAGGCGAGCCGCGCAGGAGAACGCTTCCCAAAACCGCCAAGACCGCCGGTATTTTTGTATCATATGATGGCGCGGAAAGCTGGCATCACATAGATAGTCCCGCCGAACTGGCTTCCGCTCAGGTGTATTCGATCGTGTTCTCCCCTGATCGCCCCAAGCTTATCCTCGCGGCGACAACCGCGGGTGTGTTCCGAAGCGATGATGGCGGTCGCTCGTGGGAATCCTCCTCCCTCGGTTTGCCGGATTGCCCCGTTATGGAGATCGCCGCCGACGCTCAGCCGGGCCTTTTTTACGTCACCTTTTATGACGACGAAGCTAAAACCGGCGGAGTGGCGAAGAGCACCGATTGGGGGCACACATGGAAGGTGATCCGCAGCGCTGAAGGGCGTGATTTTCAGTATTGGCGCATCGTGACCGATCCCCGAACTCTGGGCACAGTATATGCCTCACTACGCCATGGAAAGGGCATTTTCAAAAGCACCGACGGCGGCAAAAGGTGGAGGAGAATCACCCGCGACGACAACGTCCGTTCGGCCTGGTTCTATAGGGGCTTTACCTGCACGGCATTGGCCATCGATCCCCTCCGACCCGATCGACTTTATTACGCCAATGACATGGAGATCTACGGGACGACCGATGGGGGTGAGACCTGGGAGCAACTGTGCACGGATCTGGTCAGACCTCCCTCTCCGAGGGAGCTGGCGCTCTGGCGAGGGCGAGGCGTTGAGACGACATGTTCGAGCTCGGCGGCGGTGGCGCGCGAATATCCTCAACTGCTCTACTTCGGCTACTGGGATACAGGCCTGTGGCGAAGCACCGACGGCGGACGGACATGGGCGTGGGTCACCCAATGGATGGGTTACGGAAAAGCCGCTGCGGTGGTGATAGACCCGGAGCGGCCATGGCGCGCATGGATGTCGTTCGGTCGAAACTACGGCCCTCATCGTATCTGGCGGACGGACGACTACGGACGCGACTGGCATCTCGTCGGATACGAGGACACCGGCTTGCCCACGGGCGCTATATTCTGCATCGTGCTGGATCCCACCGGCCCGACGGATCGACGTGTCCTCTACGTTCCCGTGGTGGGGAAGGGCATCTACAAATCGGAGGATGGCGGGTTGAGCTGGCGGCGGGTGGATGTGAATCTGGGCGAGAACCTCGCCTTCACCAATATGGCCCTGGACCCCTCCGATCCCCGCCGGCTGTGGTTGGGCGTGCGGTATTCGCGTAAGGGTAGCAAGTTGGTGCCCGGCGGGGTGTTCTTAAGCGAGGACGGCGGCGTTCACTGGCGTAGGATCGCCGATATCCCCGAGCGCCCCCGAGTGTTCCCGGCGCCCTCTGATCCCCGGATCGTCTATGTGGCCGAGCGTGATTACTCCAGTGTCGGTCGCGGCGGCGTCTATAAGAGCGCGGACGGAGGGAAAAGCTGGCGAATGCCGGTCGAGCGACTTGACGCCGGAATAGGGAATCTCGCCCGCACTTATATCGCCGCCATTACTGTAGATCCACACGACGCCGATGTGGTTTACGCCGCCTCAGTGGACGAGGGATACGACATCTCGTGCGGCAAGGGCGTGTTCGTCAGCCGCGATGGAGGCAACGCGTGGAAAGCCATGAACGAGGGATTGACGAAGCTCAACGTGCATAACCTCATCGTGGACCCTAACGATCCCAGGCGGCTTTACGCGGGCACGGGAGGTAACGGGTTTTTCCGTTGGGGGTCGGCGCCGCCGGTGAAACCCCTGCCCGACCCGCCCCCTCAGTCCCCCATCAGGCCGGACATAGAGTGTAACACCACAACCGGCTGGAGCACCAACGCGGAGATCAAGGAGATCACCGGATTTACCGAACAGCTATGGTGGGGGCGCGGTTATATCCTCATCCGCATCGACGGCGAACCGCACACACTCCTTGTTCGGAAAGAATTGCAACACCCTCTGGATATCTCCTCCGCGAAGCTCGTGGCGATTCGCATGCGGGGTCGTAATGCAGATGGGACGGCGCTGGTGATAGCTCGGGTCAACCTATATGACCTCCATGGCAGGCGGCTTGTATACGAGAAAGATATTCGATTGCCGACCACATGGACGCTTGCCGAGCTTCCGCTGAGCGATTGGGCTGCTGATAAAGCCTTCAACTTTAAAGCCGTTAAGAGCGTAGAATTTCACATCTGGGCGCCATATGCCCAGGCGAAACCCTGTGAACTGGCGATCGGTTACATAGCGTTCAGAGATGTCCGATAAACCTCCCTTCATGGAGAGCTGGCCGAGCACCTGAGGATCAGCGTGGCTTTCATCAGGTTGAACTGATCACCCCTGTCGCATATGTGCCACATCGTTCTGCCGCCCTCGCTCATCCATTTAGCAGGGAACATGTGCATCCAGGCCGGTCGGTTCGGTGAGGCGCCCTTCGGGTCAGGG
>CAZHVH010000471.1:0-3120 GCA_964535855.1 uncultured bacterium | reverse complement strand
CCCTTGACTCTTGACCCTAGAATAGCGGCGGACGGCGGACTGCCGACTGCGGACATAAGATCCCCAATCTTTTGAAGTCTGTGGAGCAAATTCTCGAGGCGGAATTTCCCAAAGATGAATCTCCTTAGCGGGACAAAGCGGTGTAAATCTTGTTCACACATTATTAGGGAAAATCCCCCAAAGCCTCACCGGACCGAGCAGGCCCGATGGCTTGGGATCCGATTCGATGAAGTTGGCCATCGAATTGATGACCCTTATCTGGAGCAGGATCTCACCGCCGCTCATATCCTCCACCCTCGCCGTGAAAGGGGGCCAAGGTCGAACGGCCACACTCCTGCCGTTTACGATGAATTCGGCCATATCCGCAACTTCCTCCGCTTCGACGAAAAGGAGCTCGATCCCCTTCGGCACCTCAATCCATCTGGAGTAAAGGGCTGCCCCTGAATAGAAGGGATACCCGTTCTCGGTCCATGATCCGCCTGCCGGCATTCTCCTTCGAGGCTCGGATATGACGAATTCCTCCTCCCCTCTCCTCAGGGAGAAGTCTCCGAGGAGCTTGGGCGGATAGGTCAGAATTTGAGGCTCGCCCGCCCAGCTCTGATGTTGAAAGACGAGCTTGAGCTCGTTTTCGCCCCTTCTGAGGAAGGGCGATATCTGAACGGTCTTCCACTTGGGATCTATATGGCTCTGGAAACCCATCCCCTCCACCTGGACACCGTTTATCAGGATCCGTAGCGATCTCCCTTCCATAAACGACCGTCTTCCTTCGATATCATCCAACATCAGGAGGAGCGATCCGGGGATATAGTCGGCCTTGAAGCGGGAGGTATACTCGTAGTGAGTCCAATCGCCCGAAGTTCGGATCGACATCTCCCATCTCTCAAGCGGCAGAGCGTTCGGCTCCTCCGCCTTGAACTCCCACTCCCCATCCAATGTGTCGATCAGCTCGAGCTCCCTCTGGCTTATACTCGACCTCACCTCATCATCCGTTCCCCCATCTCTCCGGATGACGAACAGGGCCGACTCATAGGGCTCGAAACCCCATCTGAACCGAATCCCTCCCTCATCCACCTCAAAGGGAACCGATGACACCTCGCCGGTCTCGGCATCCCAGTGTTCGAGCCTTCCCCTGACGGGGAGACGTATCTCAGCCTGAACCCTTTCGGCGGTCGTGTTCACAGTAAAATAGATCTCTCCCTCATCCAGGCGTCTATGGAGGTATCTGATCCCCGAGGCGAGGCGGAGGTTATCATCTGGGAGTGAGATCTCGATATCGGGCTCGGTCAGCTCCCTCAACATCTCCCTCAGCCTGTATCTGAGCTCGGCGAAGGAGATCCCCTGGGGCAGGATGATTAGCTTACCCCTGGCGTCCGAAATATCCCTCAGACCCTCCACCAGTTCTTCCGTCACCTCGCTTGCAAGCACCCCGCCGCCCTCGCGATAGAACCGGCCTAGAGCCTCGGCCATCTCGCGGCTTACGCGGCTCACAGGGGGGATTATGATCGTCTCATACCTCTCGTCGCCGACCGAGAGTTTCCCCTCCTCGATCGCCCTCAGGTTAATGAAACCTTCGGGGATGATATCGTAATCGTAGTGACACCTCAGAAGCTCCTGACAGTAGAAGTTGAAGAAGTCGGATATGAGCTTATCCCCTTCACCCTGTCCCCCGCATTTGAAATGCCTCCAGAAGTCCCTCAGAGGATAGAGGAGGGCCACCTTTGCGACATGCGTTCCGGATCGCAACATTAAGCTCAACCTGGCCACGTAGTCGGCGAAAGCCCTGTAGTGTCGCCAGTATGGGACCTGATAGAACTGCGATGGCGGCGAATCGGTCTTCCGAAACCCCTCGAGGCTGTAGTAGAAGGCATGTGGACAGAGGAAATTGATCCCTAAGCTGAACTGCCAGTCGACGATACGTTTCATATCGGCCATCGAAAGCCGCCAGCCGCTCACGCCGAAGGACTCCGACAAAACCGCCTCCTTGCCGTAAAGATGGGCTATAGAGCTGACCAGTTTCCCTCCCTGAACGTTCGTGCTCATAAGCGGCAGGTTTCCCCATCCGCCATACCTTCCCTCACATCCTATTCCGAGGTGATCCACCCCGGGTATATCGAAGTGGCTGAGATCACGGGGAAAATCGCCCTGGAAAATCGTGTTCGAATACAGCCCCTCCTCCAGCAGGAGATGGCCCGTGAGCTTAAGGTTATGTGCCTTACACCACTCCGAATACGGCCTGAAGAAGGAATCGACGTAGAGTTCGGCCACCTCCTCCCTGTAGACCTCCCTGAGCATCCTCCCTTCCTCTCCCAGATCGTAGAACAGGGCGATCGCCATCTCCTCAAGCGAGTATCCGGTTGGTCTAAGCCTCTCTATCAACCTTTCCTCCAGCTTCTCGCTCCAGACGGCGATCCTGCCGTCATGGTGAACCCTGTAACATGTATGATTCTGATGCCACGCGAGCAGACAGGGCTCATCGGTGAAGATCCCCGGCACGGTTTTCCCGAACTCGTCCCCCACCGCCTCGGCGTAGAGGTCTAGGATCTTCAGGAAGGAGCGGGTGGCCTCGGGATTGAGATAATCGGGGCCGAAGACGTTGCCGCGCGGATCATCTAACCTCCTTACAGGCAGCGCCACGATGAGCCAGTCGCCCTCGGGCAGATCGGCCCTGACCGTTTCATTCATCACCTCGATCGGGGTTATCCTTCGGCGCAGATCCTCTATGCTGTCGGGCATCCCGCCCTGTATGGCGAAGGCGGTTATGACCTTCATCGTATCGGCGTGTTCGCCCTCGTTTGACATCCTCAGCTCAACCCGTCCGCCTTTCAGGCGCCATTCGAACAGATCCAGAAACTTGTTTCTATGCTCCGGTTTGGCCGTGACCCTCAATCCGCCGACGCCGCTTGGAAAGGGATATTCGTCGTAGAGCCACGCCTTCAACCCCAGCCTTTTCGCCACCTTAACGGCGTATCTGACACAATCGAGCCACTCCTCCGACATGTATTCGGTCTCCAATCCAAACCTGGCATGCATGAAGAAACCGCCCAATCCGGCCTCAGCCATCATTCTGATCTGCCTTTCTATCTCGGCTTTATCCATCCTGGAGTTCCAAAACCAGAAAGG
>CAZHVH010000470.1:0-3125 GCA_964535855.1 uncultured bacterium | reverse complement strand
CGTATTTTGAAGATATCTACAAATCTATAAGAGATTCGGTAGTGCAGGAATGGAGAGCTGCACGGACAGCCCAATAATAACAGGGAAGCGAGGAGATATGAGAACGCTTGTGACGAAATGGGTGAGGAAAAGAGGATTCCCATGGCTAAAAAGCTATCTGTTCTCCTGATCATTACGCTCTTAAGCATCATCGGGTTCGGCGTCGTGCATTATGTGACAAGACGGGAGAGCGATAGGACCGCTAAGGCTGTCCAGGTAGGATCCGATTATAAAGCCAACGCTCCCAAGGTAAATAGATCTGCTGCATTGTCCCACGCGAAAATGTCATCTGTCTCCCTTTCTGAACATGGGGAAACCCAGACGGTCTCCGAGGAGACACAGATAGGTGAAACTGAATCGATCTCACATCTACACCGTAGGGAAGACGATGCGTCGCCGGGGGAATCCCAGGGAGAACCCCAAGAGGAGGGGAATTCCGTTCCACCTATATCCGGCAAGGAATCAGAAGGGGATTCCGGGCGGTTTGTGACGATCATGGCTGGTAATCACAAGCTTCGATTGGAGCGTGGGAAGAAATACCTGATCATAGGCTCCAGGTGGAACCCTAACCCTCACCCTTACACGCCGGAGGAATCTCGACGTCACGCTGAGTTGTGCCACAAATTGATGGACCCTAACATTCCTGGGAGAGAGAAGGTTAGAATTTTGAAGGAGATAGAGGCTTTAGGACCAGGTCTTGCCCTCGGAGCGGAATGGAGAGTCTATTACTGGTTCCCCCTGCCAGGACAAGCTGAACCTCCCGACTCCGAGGCCATAGTGATAGACCTTCGCGATCGCTGATGTCTCTTAGGAAGATGCAGATGAAATGGATGAGCCTACTGTTCCTTATCGCTTTTATCATAACCCCCGCTTCAGCCCTGGAGTGGAAACAGATCATGCTCAATTACTCCATCAAGTGTATAGCCATGCATCCCACCAAACCGATCATCTTCGTCGGAACCATCAACTACGGGATATATAAGACAACGGACAGAGGCGAAACATGGAAGAGAACCGACAACGGCATCCATCAACTGGCGTGGATATACTCCATCGCCATAAACCCACATGATCCCGATCAGATGTTCGTCGGCACCGAGCTGGGGCTTTACAAAAGCACCGATGGAGGGGAAAGCTGGACACCCGTCAAAGAGATCGGAACCACCATCTTCTCCGCTCATTTCGATCCGGTAAACCCCAAGATCATATATGCGGGTCCCTACAAGAGCACAGACGGAGGTAGAAGCTGGAAGGAGATGAACATACCCCCCAAGATAAAAATGAGAGGTCCGCTTCTCTTCGTAGATCCGAGGCGATCCGGTGTCCTCTATGTCAGAAGGGTTATAGGGTTGGAACTTCCTGAGCTTTACAAGAGCACGGATGGAGGGGCAAGCTGGAAGAAGATAGGTAAGGGTATATTCCACATCTCCATTGACCCATTTCACCCCGACATACTTTACGGGTCATCCTGGCAGGGGATATACAAGAGCACAAATGGAGGGGAGAGCTGGAAGTTGATGAAGAGAGGTATGGAATTGCCTCCCGGCGTGGGGACAGACGTGTTAGTGGATCCGATCAATCCGAACGTGATATACGGCATGGTGAGCAAATGTCTTGGAGGGTTAAACGCCACGACGGACATCTACATCAGCGAAAACGGAGGGGAGGAATGGAGGCTCCTCGATGAATTTCCAGGGGACAAATCGATCAGATGTTATGGTATACATCCTTTAGATCCGGATTATCTTTATATCGGCACGGAGAAAGGGGCTTGGAGGTGTAAACTTCCTCCCGTGAAGCCCTATTCGGTCGATATCGAAGGCAAGCGATTGGTGACATGGGGGAGGATAAAGGGAGGAGGGTGAAGGTAAATGGTTTCAAGCCGTATCAAGCTGATGGTCGGACGAAAGGTGGCGGGCTTTTCTCTTAAACGGCCGAGGATACAGACACTCAGCCTCTTGTTTGAGAGATTCCGGTGAGAGAGGCTTAAAATGAATCGGAGAAGATTCCGCTTCGCTTTCCTTCTCTGGGTGTTGCTTATTATACCCGTCGCGGACGCCGCTTCCCTCAGATGGAGGAAGATATTGGACGGCGTGCATGTGTGGTGTATCACACCAGATCCTAAAGGTCCAATCATATACCTCGGCACGGTTAACGAAGGTATATTCGTAACGGAGGATAGGGGGAAAGGCTGGTCGAAAAGGAACAACGGTATTCCCCTGCCCGGCACCATAGTTAACATAGCGATCGATCCCCAAAATGCGGCGATCCTCTATGCCATAAGAAACGGCGATCTATATAAGAGCAGCGACAGGGGGTTATCCTGGGCGATGATAAAGAAGGGCGTCTCCATGGGTTTGGTAATCAACCCTAAAGATCCGGATGTCATCTATGCGGGAGGGTACAAGAGCGAGGATGGAGGGAGGAGCTGGGAGAAATACTTCGATGGCTCTTTCTCTCCTTATCGGATAGCGGTAGATCCTAAGGAGGAGAACACCATCTATGTGGTGACCTTCTTCGCCCGTGCTTTTAAAAGCGAAGATGGGGGGAAGAGTTGGGAGAGGATAAAAGTGGGGGGTGAGGAGGAGCTTTATCAGATCGTCGTCAGCCCCATTCGCAAAGGTGTGCTTTATGCTTGCGGTAAGAGGGGGATCTATAAAAGCGAAGACGGCGGGGAGAGATGGAATCTGATGGAGGGAGGGTTGCCGAAAGGAGCTAGCGGGGATTATCTGTTGATCGATCCTGTGGACCCCCGGGTGGTGTATGTGGGTTTAAGGGGAGAGGGAATTTTCCGAAGCGTAGATGAAGGTGAGAATTGGGAGCCACTGGGAAAGGGATTTCAAAGCATCGGCGTCACCGGTTTGGCGATCAGCAAGTGGGACCCGAATTATCTCTATGCCTCTGGAGGTGGGAGTGTATGGAGGTTGGAGTTAGCACCGAGGAGACCATTTCACTCGGTGAGCCCCCTAGGCAAGCTTCTCTATATGTGGGGTGGTATCAAGATGGATAAGGGGTTAAATCCTCTAAAAAAGGGGTGAAGGGGTATGGTTCCGGGACACATCAGGCTGATAGCGAGACGGAAGGTG
>CAZHVH010000469.1:0-3134 GCA_964535855.1 uncultured bacterium | reverse complement strand
TCGGCGCAAGCTGTTACCTCCTGCAGATAGCGGGCAAAAATATATTGCTTGACGCCGGTATAAGGGTCAACAGACGGGGCGAGGAGGCTCTGCCCGATATCGAACTGCTGCGAGATCTAACCGATGACAGGCTCGATCTGATCCTCATCTCACATGCCCATCTGGACCACTGCGGCGCCCTTCCGATCCTCCATGAGCTCTTCCCCGCAACCCCGGTTTACTCCACAACCCCGACCAAGCTCATAGCGGCCATACTGCTACAGGATACGGTCAAGATCATGGAGAGGGAGGCGGAGGACAGGGACTCGGAGGCACAGCTCTACACGCTGGATATGGTCAAAAGCGCCGTATGGGCGATCCGGACGGCGTCGTATCATGAGTGGATCAGACCGTTCGACGATCCGGAGTATGAGTTCTACTTTCACCCCGCGGGCCATGTCATGGGAGCGGCCTCGATACTCCTGAAAACCCCTGAAGCTACCGTCGTCTACAGCGGCGATATAGCGACCGTATCTCAGAGGACGGTCGCCGGGATGACCCCGATAGACTTCTTCCATCCCGATCTGCTGATACTCGAATCCACATACGGGGATTCGCAACATCCCTCCAGAAAGGCGGAGGAGGGAAGCCTTGCGAAGGCGGTGGCGGAGGTGATAGAGGAAGGCGGGACGGTCCTCATACCCGCCTTCGCCTTCGGGAGGGCTCAGGAGATAATCCTGATCCTCAAGTTCAGCATGCTCAGCGGGGTGATACCGAAGTTCCCGATATACGTGGACGGGCTGGTGAGATCCATATGTGATCTCTACACGGAGCTCATAGATTTCCTGCCCGAAAGGTTGCAGAACTTCATCGCCAACTCCCGTCAGCCCGTCTTCTGGTCGGCTGAGGGGAGGGGGATGCCCAAGGTGACCAAGATACTGTCGCATGAGGAGAGACAATCGCTGCTCCTGCCGGAGCCCAAGTGTATTATCTCCTCATCGGGGATGCTCACCGGCGGGCCGAGCGTCTATTACGCCAAATGGCTCGCATCGAACCCCAGAAACGCCATATTCCTGACCGGATATCAGGACGAGGAGTCGCCGGGAAGGAGGTTACAGGAGCTGGAGCAGGGGGGCACGATAGAGCTGGACGGCCAGGAGGTGGAGGTGAAATGCAAGGTTAGCAGATATAACCTCTCGGCCCATGCCGACCAGGTGCAGCTCTGCCAGCAGGTAAGCTATATGAAGCCCCAATCGATCATACTCGTCCACGGCGAGCTCGGATCGATCAAAGAGCTCAGGGAGAAACTCGTCCTCAAGAGCCTCGTCTTCGTCGCACCGAACGGCAAGACCATAGATCCGCTCAGGGCGCCGGACTGGCTGACGGAACATAGGCTTCTGCAGATAGATGCCGAGAGGAACCAGTTCTTCGGCACGCTTGAGTATACGGTGGACGGCGGGGTGGCGATCAAGTTCGGCCCCGATCTGGTCGAGTCCCCCCAGTGGAGGCAGTTCTTCGAGGGTTATGAGGAGGTGAGGGCCAAGTTCTTCGGCAAGCGGCTCCAGATCAGGGCGAAACTGCCCTCAGACGAGGAAGATGAGGAGGGAGCGGAGGATGAGGAATGAGCTGACCCTGTTCGAGGAGGAGAGAAGGCCGCTTGCGCTGAGGATGAGGCCCAGGGATCTGGACGAGTTCATCGGCCAGGATCACATCCTCGGCCCCGGAAAGCCGCTCAGACGGGCGATAGAGTCAGATAGACTATATTCGAGCCTGATCCTCTGGGGTCCTCCCGGAACCGGAAAGACGACCCTCGCCTCCATCATCGCCAATCGCACGAAGGGGCATTTTGAAAGGTTAAGCGCCGTGCTCGCCGGGGTGAGCGAATTGCGTAGGATCATCACCGAGGCCCGGAAACGCCGACGTGGATCGGGACGGAGGACGATACTTCTGGTGGACGAGATCCATCGCTGGAACAAGGCGCAACAGGACGCGTTGCTGCCTCATGTGGAGGACGGCACGATCGTGCTCATCGGCGCCACGACCGAAAACCCCTTCTTCGAGGTGATCCCTCCCCTGCTCAGCCGGGCGCGCGTCTTCCAGTTTAAACCGCTATCGAAGGAGAATCTGATCCTCCTGATGCGCCGGGCGCTCGAGGACCCCGCCAGGGGATACGGCGGACGGAAGGTGGAGATCGGGGAGGAGGTGCTGGAGTTCTGGGCCGACGTCTCGGATGGAGATGCCCGCTGTGCCCTCAATGCCCTCGAGCTGGCCGTCGAATCCACCCCGCCCGACTCGGACGGCCTGATAAGGATAGACATGGAGATAGCACAGCAGGCCATCCAGAGGCGAACGATCCGTTACGATAAGGGAGCGGACGAACATTATGACACGATCTCCGCCTTCATAAAAAGCGTGAGGGGATCGGATCCGGACGCCGCCCTTTACTGGCTCGCCAAGATGATCCACGCCGGCGAGGATCCGAAGTTCATCATGCGAAGGCTGCTTATCCTGGCCGCCGAGGATATAGGTCTGGCCGATCCGATGGCGGTCGTGATCACGTCGGCCTGTGCGAGGGCGCTCGAATGGGTGGGGCTGCCTGAGGCTCAGTATCATCTGGCAGAGGCCACATTGTATCTAGCCACTGCCCCGAAATCCAACAGCGTCGGAGCATACTTCAAGGCCCTTAAGGAGATCGAGGAACATGGTGCCAAGGAGGTGCCCGATCACCTTAAAGATCCCTCACGCGATGGCCGTGCCCTGGGACATGGCAGGGGATACAGATACCCACACGATTACCCCGGCCATTGGATCGAACAGAGATATCTCCCCGAAGGCGTCGAGGGAGGATGGTATAAACCGGGCGATCAGGGATATGAGAGGAAGATAGCCAAACGGATACGTATTGAGGAGGATCGAAGATGAAGGGTTTCACCGTGAGGGAGTTTCATGACTTCATAAAGATTCTGGAGGAAAGACCGGAGTGGAGAGAGGAACTGAGACGCCTGGTGCTGACCGATGAGCTCCTGAAGCTGCCGGAGATGGTTAAGGAGCTCGTGGAGGCGCAGAGAAGAACAGAGGAGAGACTGGAGAGCCTTGCGGCAAGAGTGGATGCACTGGCTGAGGCACAGAGAAGGACAGAGGAGAGATTGGAGAGC
>CAZHVH010000468.1:0-3141 GCA_964535855.1 uncultured bacterium | reverse complement strand
AGTTGTTCCGCCTTCCTGGTGCAAGTAAAGGGGAGGATGTATACAAGACCCTTAATCTCAAGCCCACTTTGCCCAAGGAGGTGTTATCTTCTCTAGAGAGAATGCTTCAATGATTTGTGTTCAGATGCAGAGGTGATCTCCAGCTATACCTTATCAGGATACGCTGCTGTTACAAGCGTAAAGCCTGACGGCAGGAAAGTTATGCAAAGCGTTGAAAAAACCTTTTGGTAACATTATCATTTGATCTGCATTCTCCTTTCGGTAACATTATCATTTGACTTGACACGGCAGCCTATGAAGGGCTTTTCAATGATTTGGCATAATCAGGCGTGGTAAGGGCACGCCCCTATGTGTGCCCTGAGTCCGGCAGGCACGGGGGCCTGCCGCTACAGCGCCGGCGGAAAGCGTTGAAAACCCCTGCGCCTGATGATCCCCTTCAACCGACAAAAACGTTGCCTCGTCCCTTGGGATAAGGTATCATATACGTTGAGAAATTTGGAAAATAAAGGAGCTTGGTGAATTATGCTGCTATGTGCCCTTAACCTGATCTTCGCCTTAGTTCTGACGAACGGTGGATTTGAGGAATTAGGATCCGATGGGTTTCCCGTCGGGTGGACCGCCTTCTGCTATAGAGGCCAGATGGGAAAGGATGCCCTGGTTGAGGTGACGGGAGATTCGTTTGAAGGCAAAAGAGCATTGAGGATGAAGGCCCTCTCAAAGACGACCTGTGGCCTCAACCGACGGTATCCCACCCTCGGCAAGGGCAAGCGGATACGAGCCATCGGAGATCTGCTCCCCGTCAAAAAGGGCGGCTTCACCTTCAGATATAAGCTGATCGAGACGAGGGGAGACAACGTCCGCTTCTACGTCATCCCCATGGGCGAGGACAATTTCGAGACCGCCTCCCGATCTACATACGTTCTTCCGAGAATCTTCGCAGGGGATGGGAGATGGCATATCGGCGTCATCGCCTTCGACTACTCCGACTCGCCCGATGTCAGATCCGTTCAGGTTGCCCCAAGGATAAACGAGGGAGGGGAGCCCGGACCGGGGGAGGTGATCCTCGACAACATCCGATACCTCGAAGTGGTGGGATGGCATCTCAGGGTTGAGGATATCAGGCTCATCCCCGACCCCGATAACCCCGCTGCCTCAGGGGTGATCGAGATCGCGGCCGATAACACCGGCGATGATCCGGCGCCGGTCAACGTGAACCTCTCCTCGCCGGACAAGCTTACCTTCAGCCCGCTCGACCTTCCGGAAAGCATCAGGCCAGGGGGGAGGGTGAAGCTAAGATGGGCGGTGGCGGGCCTCAGATCGGCCGGCTCGAGGATATCCGTCAGGTGGAATTCATATAAGGACGAGGAAGAACGGTTTGAGATCACCCTCCGTCCTGAGGTGAGGCTGATGGGTTTTGGCCCCAGCGAGACGGTGCTTCAGATGAGGAGGGAATACGAACTCAGACTCTCCCTGGCAAATCTCGGCGAGGCGATATCCGGGCCGGTTCAGATCGAGATCGATATGCCGCGGATGGTGGAGCTGCTGGAAGGAGAGAGATCGCTGAGGATCGAGTCACTCAACCCCGGAAAGGCGGAGTTCAAGTGGAGAATCAGGCCGTCACACCCCGGCATAGGTAAGTTCAAGGTTAAGGTTCACTCTCCCGATCTAAAAGGCCCCTCTGAGGCCGAATTCACAGCCATCTGCACCGAAATACCCGAGGAGAAATCGAAGCTCCGGCTCAGAAGCGGTGATCTGGAGCTCCTCTTCCCTGAAAACCCCTTCGGATACGGCCTCTGCGCTGTCAGGGTCGAATCGGAGGGGAGAATGGGGGTTATCCCGTGGCTCGGAATGATCGTATATCTCACCAAGGAGGGAAAGAGAAGGACGGCATATCTCTACGCCGATAGGTTCGCTCTCAAAGACAAATCGATCGCGTTCGAGACGAGACATACGGATGAGGACGGAGTAAATTGGGATCTAACCGCTACCTTTACGCCGGACGGCAAGGGGCAGATCAGGGTTGAGCTTGAGTTGAAGGTCGATAAACCCCGAGAGCTTCTTGCGTTTCACGGCCCAAGACTTCTGGTGGGTGAGGGAAATTTCGGTGAGGCTTATGATGAGGCGGTGTTGCCGGGGATCTACTACATGGAACCGCCTGAGACTTCGCTTGATACAGCTTTCTCCGATCCGCCCTATAATGACCAACATGCACCTCATCCATATAAGGTCACGGCCCCCGTCATGGCGGTCAGGTTCGATTCTGGCTTGGTAGGGCTGATATGGGATCCGCTTCAGAGATGGGACGATGAGAACATAGCCCCCTCATGTCTTTTCGCCTCGCCGAACTGGATCGGCGCCACGCTGCCCGTCGAAAACCCCACCCCGGAGAAGGTTCTCTTCCAGGATGAACATCTGCTCGGCCTTTTCCTGCCCTCCATACCCAAATGGGTTAGGGAGAATACCCAAGAGGCGGAGAACCCCTATGAGCTTAAGCCGGGGAAGAGGTTGAGACTCCGCTGTTGGATACTAGGCGAGGAATCATATGAGATCGCCGACGCTGTCCTGATCTACCTCGATCGGTTCGGACTGCCCGATTTACCCGAAAAGCCAAGGAGCTATGAGGAGACGCTGAGGATGTGCGATAAACCCTCCAGGCCCGCCGGCAGATTCGGACGGCTGTTCGGCTTTATAAAAGATCTGGAGGGGCGAGTGATGGACGACCTGGAAACCCAGGCGGAGGACGGGTCGTGGAAGTTCCGTATGGACCCGAGGAACACCGAGCTTCTGGCGAAATTCGCGCCGAACCACAAAGACCTTGGCCCTCAAGGCGATACCACATTGGGCACCTGTACGTTCGGCAGAAGAAGGGCGATAGCGCTCTGGAGGTATCTCAGGCTGACGGAGAACGAGACGGTACGCGAGAGAGCTGGAAAGGCGATCCAATACGTCGATGATAACTTCACCCGTCCTGAGGGCGCACAGACCTGGGAGGTACCTCTGCATTGTCCCGATATACTCGCCGCCGGATACGGGATTCAACTGTATCTCGAGGCGTTTAAGGCGACCGGCGATGAACGATATCTCGATCGCGCTCGATACTGGGCGAGAACCGGATTGCCGTTCATCTACTTCTGGAGGGCG
>CAZHVH010000467.1:0-3143 GCA_964535855.1 uncultured bacterium | reverse complement strand
TTTGACGGCGTGGAGCTCGACATAGGAGCCGATTACGCCAATACCCTCTTCTGGTCCGCCGAGGGAAGAGATGAGATAAAGAGGATGTCACGAGAGTCGGGGGCCGAGCTCGCCTCCGTCTGCCTGGGCGTCATGTGGAGTTTAAGCCTCTCAAGCGAGAGGGATGACGTCAGAAGGACAGCCATCGAGATCATCAGACGGTCCACAGCCTACTGTAGCGAGCTCGGCGCCGGATTCATACTGGTGCCGATAACCCCGGCCAGAGATGAGGGGATCGATCCCGATAGATCCCTTGAGAACTGGATAAAAGGGTTAGAGCTTTGCGCTCCGGATGCCGAGAGGAACGGCGTGATCCTCGCCGTCGAAAACGTCGGCGGAGGCATCTGTCCCTCGGCGAGGAAGCAGATGAGGATAATCGAGGCGATAGATTCGCCATACGTGAGGGCCTACTATGACTTCGGCAACGGCCTTAGTCTCGGCAACGATCCGGTTGAGGAGATACACTTCTTAGGCGATAAGATCGCCGCCATACACGCTAAAGCTCCTGGTGGAACCTACCTGGGGGAGGGTGACCTGGATTTCGAGGCGGTGGCCGAGGCGATCAGAGATATCGGCTACGATGGCTATATCATACTCGAAACCAGGGCCACGGATAACCCGCCACAAGCCGCCTCCAGAAACCTTAACTTCCTCAAGGAACTCTTCAAGGAGGGATGAGATGCGAAACAATGGCTGCCCCAACAGGGAGAGAAATCTGAAGGATTGTCCCTGCACGTATGAGAAATGCTCCAGACGGGGCATATGCTGTGAGTGTATGAGACATCACCTTTCAAGGGGACAGAAGCCGGCCTGTATGAGGTAACGCTATGAGCGGAGAGGAGAAAACGGCGATCATCGTCGTGGATATGCTTCGGGGGTTTTGTGAGGAGGGAAATACCCTCTACTGCGGCGATGATTGCCGAAAGATCATACCGAACATCCGAAAACTCCTCGACGTCAAGACTGCCCAGGGAGCCAAGGTGATCTTCCTGATAGACACCCATCAGCCGGACGATAAGGAGTTCCAGATGTTCCCGCCACACTGCGTGGTAGGTTCGCCGGAGAGGGAGATCATATCGGAGCTTGCCGGTTACAAGGGGGAGAGGATATCCAAGAACAGATACAGCGGTTTTTACAACACGGAGCTGGACGAGAAGCTCAGGGAGCTTGGCATCGAGAGGCTCGTAGTGGTCGGCGTCTGCACCGATATATGTGTCATGCATACCGTGGCGGACGCCCGGAACAGGGATTATCCGGTGGAGGTCTATACCGACTGCGTCGCCTCCTTTGACCCCGAGGCCCACGAGTGGGCGTTGAAACATATGGAGAAGATACTCGGCGCCAAACTCAAAAGCACAAGCGAGCTCTGAACGATGAAGATAAAGGTTAAACCGTTTGCGATGGCACGGTCGATCGTGGGACAGTCGGAGCTGGAGATCGATCTGCCCGAGGGGGCAACCGTGAAGGATGCCTTCGATCTCATCTCAGCAAGGTTCCCGAAGCTGAGCCAGATCAAAAGCATGCAGTTCTCCGTCAACCTGGAGTACTCGAACCCGGCCGCGACGCTGCACGATGGCGACGAACTGGCCCTTATACCTCCGGTAAGCGGTGGATAGGGCATGGTGAGGGTTACGGATAAGCCCATAACGCCACAGATCATGTGGGAGATGATATCCGCCATACAAACCGATCGGGATGGTGCCGTGGTGACTTTTTTAGGTGTGGTACGGGGTATCTCGAACGGGAGGAAGGTGGTGCGGCTGGAGTATGAGGCGTACACCGAGATGGCGGAGAGAGAGCTGGGGAAAATCGTCGAGGAGATAAGGGAGAAATGGGGGGCGAAGACGGCGATCCTCCATCGCGTGGGAGGCTTAAAGGTGGGCGAGGCGAGCCTCTTCATCGCCGTCTCCTCCCCTCATCGATCCGAGGCGTTTCAGGGATGCAGATATGCCATCGAGAGGATAAAGGAAAGCGTCCCCATATGGAAGAAGGAGGTATATGAGGACGGCGAGAAATGGGTGTAATTCAGCCTCCGGCCTTCTCGATCGCCTCCTTCAGGTCGAGGTCGCCGGTGTAAAGGGCTTTTCCGACGATAACTCCGATGAGGCCAAGATGTTCGATCCCCTTGAGTTTCTCTATGTCATCGATCGAGGAGACCCCGCCGGAGGCTATAAGTGGGATGTTGATCGATCGGGCCATCTCCTCCATCGCTCTAAGGTTCACACCGCTCAAAGTTCCATCGCGGCCGATATCGGTATAGATTATGAGCGACACGCCGAGCTTCTCCATCTCGATCGCGAACCGGATGGCCGGTTTCTCGGACACGTCAAGCCATCCATCCGTGGCGACCATTCCATCGCGGGCATCTATCCCGACGGCGATTCTGTCGCCGAATTCCTCGCATGCGAGCTTGGCAAATCCAGGGTTTTTCAGAGCGGCCGTTCCGATGATCGCCCTTTCGACGCCGAGATCGAGCACCATCTGGAGCCTTTTCATATCCCTTATGCCTCCGCCGAGTTGGACGGGAACCCTCACCGAGCGAACGATTCGTTCGACGACGTCGAAATTCCGCATCGTTCCCTCCCGCGCTCCGTCCAGATCGACGACGTGTATCCACTCGGCTCCCATCTCCTGCCACCTCAGGGCGACCTCAACCGGATCGTCCGAGAAGACGGTCTTGGAGTCAAATCTGCCCTGTTTCAATCGGACGCATTTGCCGTCCATGAGATCTATCGCCGGTATGACGATCATATCGCTAAGACCTCCTCCTACCCTATGGCGGTCGGCGAACAGCCGACGGCGAACATCATTCACGAGGTAGTTTACCATGGAATTTGGCGTGACGACAAGGACTAAAGGACCGATCATAGGCATAACCTCCGGGACATCGGTTAAGATAGCCGATGACGAAGGCGGCAGGGTGTTCAGATATTGTTATTGTGGCTATGAATACATCAACGCCGTAGAACATGCTGGCGGCCTGCCGCTCGTCATACCGGTCTTCGAGGATATGGCCCTAGCCGAAACGTATATCGGTATGATAGACGGCCTTCTGCTCTCCGGCGGCGGTGACATCTCACCCCATTTCTTCGGCGAGGAGCCAC
>CAZHVH010000466.1:0-3145 GCA_964535855.1 uncultured bacterium | reverse complement strand
CGCCCCTACCTACACTCAAGGGAAATAAGAGCGTATAAATGACCGGATAATACAGGGGAGGGATGGGAGATGCTGGTTGGGGAGAAGGTGCGCCTGCGGGCACTTGAACGGACCGATATCCCACGCCTCGTCAAATGGCTTAACGACCCGGAGGTGAAGCGGTACCTGAGAATGTACTGGCCTATGTCCCAGGCCGAGGAGGAGATCTGGTTCGAAAGACAACTCAGCAATCCAAACGCCCGTATCTTCGCCATCGAGGCCGAGGACGGAACCCATATAGGGAATATAAGCCTGGATGAGATCGACTGGAAAAACCGGAAGGCCACTATGGGCATAATCATAGGCGAGAGGGATTACTGGGATCAGGGCTACGGCACGGATGCCGTTAAAACCCTGCTCTCCTTCGCCTTTCATGAGCTTAACCTGAACAGAATTGAGCTTTCGGTCTACGATTTCAATCCCCGCGCTATACGATGTTATGAGAAATGCGGCTTTGTGATCGAAGGGCGACTACGACAATCCATCTTCCGTAACGGGCGTTATCATGATGAGATTAAAATGGCCATACTGAGGGAGGAATGGAGATGTCAACGGGAGCGATGACAAAGGTCCAGCTTATCCTCCTGATACTCGGCTTCATCGTGTCCCTGTCCGTCGGAGCCGATGCAGGAGATAAGCCCGGCTTAAAGGTAAAGGTCACCCAGAACACGGAGGTCGTCCCGATCTGCGACGTCTTCGAGATCACCTTCTACCATGAGGGGAGATATGAGAACCCGTTCTTCGACGTCACGATCGATCTCACCTTCACCTCCCCCGGCGGCGGAAAGGTGCATGTTGGAGGGTTCTTCTACGGTTCGTCGGAGAAACCGAGGATAAAAGTCTATAGAAAGAACGGACGGCGAAAGGTCGAGTATATCTTCGGGAAACACGATCTATGGAAGGCGAGATTCGCCCCATGGGAGCTGGGGCGGTGGAGATACACCTATACTTTCTCGAACGTTAAGGGTGAAAGGGTAACCGGAGAGGGCGGCTTCACCTGTGTTGAAGGGAGACGGAGAAGGCACGGCTTCGTGCGTCAAAACCCGAAAAATCCGTTCCGATGGATCTTCGACGACGGCACGCCTTATTTCCCCATAGGCATACAGGATTGCTGGGGGGACGGCTCGGCCACGGGCACCGTTCTGGACACATGTTCGATGGAGGGCCCGTTCCGCACCGATCGAACCGATCTGGTCAAGCTGCCCCCGGGACCGATGTTCGTCAGAGGGCCATCCATGAACCCCATGAACGCCGACGTCTACTTCAGGCACTTTAGCGAATGCGGGTTCAACCTATACAGGTTCTCCCAGAGGAACTGCTCCTTCCCGCTTTACACCGATCTGGATCATTATCTGATCCAGGAGGGGATAATGACCGACGAGCTGCTTGAGTGCGCCAGAAAGTACGGGTTCAGGATCTTCTACGGCATCTTCGGCTTCGGCAAAGTCTTTAACTTCCAGCCCGAAAACGAGGAGGCGATGGAGAAGGTCAAGAGGTTCGTCAAATACTCGGTTGATCGATGGGGCGCGTATGTGGATTTCTGGGAGCTTTTGAACGAACAGAAGGCGGATGACAGATGGTATGAGATCGTGGCCTCATATCTCAAATCGATCGATCCATATCACCATCCTGTCGCCACCAGTTGGGAGAGGCCGGATCTGCCGTGGATAGATGTGAGCGCGCCGCACTGGTATCAGGACGAGGACGAGCTTCGATCCGACGAGATCACCGCATCGAAGGCGAGGAGATGGAAGAGGTTTGGAAAGCCGGTTATCGTCGGCGAACAGGGGAACTACGTCAACCCCCACAAACCCCGTCCCCTCGGAGTGGGAGGGGTCTGGGACATCCGCTCCGCCCTAAGGATGAGGATACGGATCTGGACGGCCTTCTTCAACGAGATAGCCTTTATCTTCTGGAACACGAGCTATGCCAGGGACGGACATTTCATGAACATCTGGCTGGGACCGAGGGAGAGGGAGTATGTCAGGGCGCTTCAGAGCTTCGCCCGATGCCTCGACGGGGACATCCGCATGGTTCCGGTGGAGGTCTCCGCTCCGGATCAGGTCCGAGCCTATGGACTGGCTTCGGATGAGAGGGCGGCGGTCTATCTGCATCACTATGCCGACCACGGGACGAGCGTGAGGGGACTCAAGGTGATCCTGGACGTGCCGAAGGAGGGGAAGGGATATTGGTATTCGCCCGAAACGGCCGAGATACTGGACGTATTCGACGTCCCTGCCGGAAGGGGGACCTTCGAGGCACCTCCGTTCGTTGTGGATCTGGCCCTCCTCATCACCCCCTACGGGGCGCCGGATATCGATGGAGATGGGGTCCCGAATCACCTCGATCCGGACGATGACAACGACGGAGTGGCGGACGTTAAGGACGCTTTCCCGCTCGAGCCGGAGGAGTGGCAGGATAAGGACGGCGATCTCATCGGGGATAACCTGGACGCGGACGATAACGGTGACGGGATAGGGGACGATGAGAACCACAACGGCATACCCGATTATCAGGAGATGGATTTCGACGGGGACGGCGTGCCCCGGGCCCGAGCCGTTCCCTGGGATGCCTTCCCATTTGACCCAAAGGAGTGGCGGGACACGGACGGAGATGGGATAGGCGATAACGCCGATGTCGATGATGATGGGGATGGATGGAGCGATGATGAGGAGAGAAGGGCGGGCACCGATCCACTGAATAGGTTGAGCTTCCCACAAACCAAGGATCACTGATCGTTGAAAAGCCGCTATGGTGATGTCATGAGAGCATAGGGGAAGTGCGTGCCGCTATAGGTATACCCACCTCGGTAAAAGAGCCTCCTGAAGCTTGCTCTGCATATGCCTGTTGGAAATTTTTTGTTAAAAATCCCCGGAAATCCCCCTCTATATATATGGATGAGATATCCGGAGCACCGGGATCTGACAGGGGTGGGGGCCATGAATCTGATCAGGCAAGGTGAAGGAAATGACGTATCTTGCTGCTTTTCTGGTGACGGTGGTTTTGGCGGCTTCAACGGTATCGAACGATATAAACGATGTGCTTATTGAGGGGATTAAACATTACGACGGGATGCTCCGATCCTATACGGTGGCAACTGAAGAAC
>CAZHVH010000465.1:0-3151 GCA_964535855.1 uncultured bacterium | reverse complement strand
AAATCGCCCATGCATCTCATCGTAGGGCGGCACTTCATGTGCCGCCGAGATGCGGCGGGGGATAAACCCCCGCCCTACGAATGGATCGGTCATGGGAAATCGCCCATGCATCTCATCGTAGGGCGGCACTTCATGTGCCGCCGAGATGCGGTGGGGGGTAAACCCCAGCAATACGGCGGGGGATAAACCCCCGCCCTACGAACGGATCGGTCATAGGAAAATCGCCCATGTGTTCACCGTAGGGCGGCATTTCATATGCCGCCGAGATGCGGCGGGGGATGAACCCCCGCCCTACGAATGGAGCGGTCATGGGAAATCGCCCATGTGTTCACCGTAGGGCGGCATTTTATATGCCGCCGAGATGCGGCGGGGGGATAAACCCCCGCCCTACGAATGGAGCGGTCATGGAAAAATCGCCTATGCGTTCATCGTAGGGCGGCACTTTATGTGCCGCCGAGATGCGGCGGGGGGTAAACCCCAGCCCTACAAATGGAGCAATCATTCGGGACCAGGACGATATTTTCCTTCCATTCCAGATCTAATGTCTTCTTCAGTTAAAGCGGCCTCTGCCAGGACAACCTCATCTATCGTTCCCTTGAATCCATTTCCGCCTATGAGAAAATCGCCGTTTGAGATTGGGATCGTATCTGATACGGATTGAGCATCTGTCAACTCGCCGTTGATGTAAAGTCTGCATTCCCTTCCAGGGAAATCATAAACGAAGGCGATGTGCGTCCATGGCCCAGGAAGAATTGGTTTCATATTCATAAATTTAGGTTTAGCTCCCTGTTGCGACCAAACAACTATTCCATTCTCAAGGCTCAAGCTATATGCCCTCTCTTTGCTCACGATGGGACCGTTATTGGATTCCAGTTTAACCCATGCCATCACGGTAAGAGTCTCACCGATATTCAGAGAACCAGAGGGCAGCACCCTAACCTCACCATCACCTTTAAACTCCAGTGCTTTACCTATCCGGCCATTCACCCAGCGGATGTTACCTTTCAACCACCCATCATTGCCAAATCCTGAGTAATCTTGGGTCACATCACCCTCTCCTCTCTCAAAGAGCCAGAGACCTACAACCTCCTCCATCGGAATTAGAAATTCTATCGGCTCTGTTGCGAAATTTACCCTAACTTCATCACCCTCATTACCTGCTTCGTCAAAGTATCTCCCAATTATAAGTATATACTTCTTCTCATACGTAAGTTCAAGTTCAGGAACAGGAAATGCAGGAAGCAAAATAGCCTGGGTCCTATCATCGCTCCAATCCGCTATCCACGGGAGAGCTGTTCCATCCTCATAAGCTAGCGTGAACGGGTCTTTGCTTTTCTTCGTGTCAATCGGCTCGCTGAACTTGATGATGATTCCCTCCCTGTTCAGCACGTCAGGATCAACATCAACAGCACCATCCCTGACGTTAATCTCAACTACCTCTGGCGGTGTGATATCAGGCGATAAAACGGTTAACGTTATCTGATCGGAACCGGTGTTGCCATCCTCATCAGTCCATTCCAGGGTGAAATACTGATCCCCCTCCCCGATCCCCTGGGGAACTTTCCATCTGGCGACCGTGCCCGAAACCTCAGCGGGCATACCGTTAACCCTGAGCTCCGTCAGGGGTTTATCGAAGGTGAACGTCACGCTCTCACCGGGGGATATCTTACTGTACTCGGATGGATCGGAGGAGAGAAACCTCGCTGGTTCGATCTCCTCCTCACCTTTGAAAAAATGCCAGTCGCCGCATCCTATCGCCATAATTCCCGTCAGACATCCCAGCAGAATTATGAGATAGAACCGCCTTTTCATGATATCCTCCCTAACCCCCTTAAAATCTGAGCTTTATCGCGTTTATGTGGTATGAGACTGTTCCGTCCGGTGGATTGAATCTGAGGGCGATTGATGGCGGGGCGACGGTTATCCGTCCCCTGTTGATCTCGATCAGCGCCGTCTTCGATCCGCCTCTATGGGTCAGGTTGAACCCGACGGCGGCGGCGATGGCGGGGATGGTCAGGAAGCTGGCATAGGGGGCGGTGTCGCTCTCGGTGACCTGATAGATCAGATAGGCCCCCGCCTCGCCCAGTAGCACGCCCAAAACTCCGCTGCCCAACGTCGCCCAGAACGAGCCTCTACCGAGCCCACCCGTCAGATAGACCCCGACGGCGCTGCCCAGGGCCAATCCCACATCGGCCCCCAGGACGATCATGCTCTCCGATTCCAGCCGGTCGCCCACATATGCCCCCGCATAGCCGGCGGCCGTCCCCGCCGCCATCCCGACCAGCACCTCGGAGGCGATCCTCCCCGTGTTCAGCCGAGGGGTAACCTTGGGCGGTCGTTGAACCCTCTGCTCCTCCACGATTTCGATCAGCTTGACGCTCAATTTGGCGGTTTCACCTGCCCTCACCGTCGTCTTCCCCTTCCACTCCCGATACCCTCCCATGGATAATCTCAGGGTATGGGTTCCCGGGGACACCTCCTCGATGGTGGTTGGGGTCTTTGAGCCCTGGTGTTTCCCGTCCAGGTAGACATCGGCTCCGGGCGGATCGGATTCGATGAGGATGTTCCCCGTCCTTTTGATGGGGATCAGGACGGCCTTCACCTCCGCCGTTCGATTCGCCTCCACGGTGACGGATCTCTCCACATCCTCGTAGCCGTCGAGGGAGAGCTTTATCGAGTGTGGGCCGACCTTGACGTTCCCGATGACGGAGGGCGTTTTGAGGCTTTGGAGCTTCCCGTCCAGATAGATGGCCGCGCCCTCGGGGGTGGTGCTCACGGATATCGCTCCGGTTTTAACGGGCGGTTTGAATCGGGATTTAACCTCATCGAACACCTGGGTGAACTTGGGCGAGGTGTCGGAGGGCAGTTGGTATTCCGGGTTTATCTCCAGCAGCTTACGGAACATCTCCTGAGCCTTTGGGATCTGACCGTTGATGATGTGGATGAAGCCGAGGTATTTATACGCTTCGACGCTCATCTCGTCGGGTAGTCCCGCGCTCAGGGCCTTCTCCAGCAGTTGGACGGCGGTCTCGAACTCCATCTCGTCGTAGGCTTTAACGCCTTTCCGGAACAACCCTTCCGCTCCCTCCTGCGCCGTGGCCTCGGCGAGAGAAAGGCTTAAAAGACACAGGAGGAATAGGTGGAACAGGGT
>CAZHVH010000464.1:0-3153 GCA_964535855.1 uncultured bacterium | reverse complement strand
GAACTGTGGACAGTGCTGAGGCTACGGTGAGCATCACGGTGAATCCTATCAACGATCCGCCGGTAGCTGTTTTGGAGGAATATACCGTCAGCGAAGGCGAATCGGTAACTCTCGACGCAGGCGGTTCATATGACCCTGATGGCCATATAGCCAGTTATAGATGGGATCTTGATAATGACGGCGAGTATGATGATGCGATGGGGGTCACGGTTTCGACGACCTTCGATGATGATGGCTCATATGTCGTCAGCTTAAAGGTCATCGATAATGAAGGGGCTTACTCCACCGTCAGCACAAGTATTACCGTGAATAATGTCCCACCCACAGCCAGCGCCACAAATGATGGGCCGAAAACTGAAGGAGCGACCGTAACCGTTACGATTTCCCAAACAGATCCTGGGGCTCTGGATACCTTCACCTACTCGTTCGACTGGGATAATGATGGAATCTATGAGATTATAGATCAACCATCTCCATCCGCCTCTCACGTGTGGTATGAAGATGGAACCTACACCGTCAGAGTAAGGGTGAGGGATGATGACGGAGGAGAGGGAACGGCTACAACCGATGTGGTGGTAACTGACCTAGGGCCGACAGCGGATTTCTCGTGGACTCCCGAGACGCAGGATGAGGGATCAGCGATTCAATTTACCGATGCCTCGTCTTCCCCCGAGGATGTTATCGTCTCCTGGAGATGGGACTTCGGCGATGGAAATACAAGTGATGAGCGGAATCCATCACATACCTACACGGATGACGGAATTTACGTCGTCAGTTTGACCGTAACGGATGAGGATGGTTCGACGGACACAATCTCCCACAATGTGATGGTGAACAACCTTGCACCCGATGTTGAAGCCGGTCCCGATCAAACGGCGAATGAGGGTGAAGAGGTCTCCTTCGTCGGCGGTTTCACGGATCCGGGTATCGATGATACTCACGTCATAGAGTGGGATTTCGGTGACGGAGACGGAGTCAGCGGCATGTTAACCCCATCTCATATCTTCGCCGATAACGGAGTCTATACCGTTACCTTGAGAGTTACAGACGATGATGGGGGAATTGGAACCGATACATTGACCGTTACGGTTAACAACGTCGCCCCGGATGTGGAAGCAGGATCGGATCTGACGGTGAATGAAGGGGAGGAGATATCTTTCAGCGGTGAGTTTACCGATCCCGGCAGCGGCGATACCCAAACCATATCGTGGGATTTCGGCGACGGGGATACGGCGGAGGGAACTTTAACGCCTTCCCATGTCTACGGGGATAACGGCACTTACACGGTAACCCTGACCGTCACGGATGACGATGGGGGAGTCGGAAGCGATAGCCTGACGGTCACCGTTGTGAACGTCGCACCGGTTGCGGATGTCGGCGGTCCATATGAAGGAATGGTGAATGAGCCGATTCAGCTTCAGGGGAGCGGAACTGATGTGGAAGCCGATCAGGCCACGCTCACGTATGAATGGGACTTCAACTATGATGGGACGACGTTCGACGTGGATTCCACCGAGCAGAACCCGACGGTTACCTACGATGCTCCTGGGGATTACACAGTTGCGTTGCGCGTGAGGGATAAGGATGGCGGTGTTAGTGACCCAAGTTCAGCTATAGTTTCGGTTTCACCTCTTCCGAACACTCCACCTGAGCTTGCTGAGGTAGCCGCTCAGATAGTACACGAGGGTGATACGCTGAGCTTCACCGTCACGGCAACCGATCCCGACGGCAATGCCATCAGTCTGGAAGCGAGGGATCTACCCGATAACTCCTCCTTTGACCCGTCGACGGGGGAATTCTCCTTCACACCCGCCCCCGGACAGGCGGGCGAGTATGATGTGACGTTCACGGCTACCGATGATGGAATTCCTCCTCTCTCCGACACCATGACGGTGCACATAACGGTCATACCAGCCCCAGCGATAGTGAGACTGGAGATCGGTCCGGTGGTGGAGGGAGCCGTAGACCCATCTGCCGATGCGTTCGTCGACAGCACCATAGGGGTTATATTCGATTTCACGCCCGAGGGATTGACCACGGAGTTCACATGGTTCAAAAACGGATCGCCGATCCCAGGTGAGAGTAGCGATACGCTATCGGGGAAGTTCGGGAAAGGCGATGAGATATATCTTAAGGCTAAGGTGAGGGACGAATTCGGAGGGGAGGCAGAGGGTGAGAGCAATCATCTGATCGTGAAAAACTCACCTCCTACTGCTCCCGCCGATTTCGTCATAGCGCCTTCAGAGCCAAAAACGACTGACGATCTTGTGGGACCTGACCCATCCACACTCGGTTCCGTTGATCCCGATGGAGATCCCATTCAGTATATATTCAAGTGGTACAAAGGAAGCGTCGCCCCTGAAAACGAACAGACGACATATCGCAACTTGAGAACGATCCCGTTTTCGGCGACGAACAAGGGTGAGGTATGGATACTCGTTATCGTGGCGAATGACGGGACGGAGGACAGCCCGCCGAAGCAGCATGCCGTCACCATTCAAAACTCCCCTCCCATAATTGCCGATATGCCGGACCAGGAGGGGAAGGAAAGGGAGACGTTCTCATACACCGTTCCGGTAACCGATCCGGATGAGGATCCTCTCACCTTCTCCATTACCAGCGTTACGGTTTTGCCCGATAGAACCGATTACACCGGAACACCGCCGTCGATAGATCCACATACCGGGGAGATAACATGGGCGCCTCCGGAGGTCGATCCGAGCGGCCTTTCAATCGAGATAGCGATCAGCGTCAGCGATGGTGAAGCCGAAGTTCGGAAAAGCTTCATACTCGATGTTCGGAACGTCAACCACAAACCTGCTCTCACTCGGGTGGAGGACATGCCGATACCCGTTATAGCGGGTGATGACGGGATGGTGACGGAGGATGCATCCGTTGAGGTCATCCTCTCGGCGACCGATCAGGATGGAGAGGCCATAACCTTCCGAGCTATACCTCAAACGGATGACATCTCGGTTCAGGCGATAGGCGACGTGACGGTTTCGGACGGTGTGTATTCCCAGATCTTCCAGGTGGGCGTATTAGCTGGATTCCAGCTTGATATGACCGACCCGACGAAGAACATCAGAAAGGTCAGGTTCATCGCTCAGGATACCAGCGGAGCTCCCAATTCGATGGATTCCATCCTCGTTC
>CAZHVH010000463.1:1912-3181 GCA_964535855.1 uncultured bacterium | reverse complement strand
GCGGCGAAGTTGGAGATATTGGTCTTAGCCCGCACCTATCCCGTCGTCGCCGCTTTCGTATGTGGCTCAACCGTGTATGAGGCGGAGCCGAGGGAGACGGACGTTGACGTCAGGGTGATCCTCGATGGCGAACCCGTTCCCGGCTTTCTCGTCGAACGGGATGGGGTACCGATTGAGGTGACGTTCACCAGTCTCAGGAATTTCCTCGACGAGGAACAGGTTCTCTCCCACCCTGTCCTGCCTTCAGATATCCTACGCGGCAGGATCATATATGACCCCACCGGAATGTTAAGCGAGCTCAAGGAGAGAATCGGCAGAAGATACGGGGAACGAAGATATATAGCTGCAAGGGCGCGCAAAATGTTCGAGGAGGCTTTGGAGGTGACGATGAGGGCACAGAAGGATTTCGAGAAGGAGGGAAGGATACCGCTTTGGACCTTCAGAGGTGCCCTCTTCAGGGCGGGAGAGGTGCCGCTTATACTCCTGGATATGCCCTTAACCCATAGAAGGCTCTTCCTCTTCCTCAGGGAGGCGGCATGTAGGATGAGGGATGATGAGGTACACGGGCTTGGATTGGAAGCGCTCGGATCGTCGGGGATATCGAAGGCCGAAGCGCTCAGAGCGCTGGATGAGACGATGACGATATTCAACACCCAGGAAGAGATCTCTCACTTCTATCTCTCCCCGTTGAAGAGAAGATATTGGGAGAGGGGAACCCTGATGATGATAGAGGAGGGACTTTATGCCGAGGCGGTATGGCCCCTTTTCACCCTGGTCTCCCTATACTGCATGGACGATCCAACTAAGGCCGAGCGGTTCTGGCTACTCGATCGGTTAGGTTTTAACTCCCATGAATCATGCCGACGCAAGTTCGTATGGATGAAAGGATGGCTGGATCGGATAGGATCTCATCTTGGAGGGACGTTCACAACGCTATCCGGCGGTACGAGCGGGTTATCCTTCTTAAGATCAACTATTAAAGGTTTCGAACGGCCGGGCGGATAAAGCTCCACCTTTGATATATCTCCCTTCGGGCTCCATCCGCCGGCCTTTTGCAGAAGCTCCTTAAGCCTGATTGGGCCCTTCCAAGGGATCTCCCCCTCCCTCCTCACCTCGCCCACCACCAGCACCTTCTTGCTCCTATATTCCTTAACTGACACCTCGATCCTGTAGTTTCTGAGATACTTCTTCAGCGCCTCCTGCAGGAATTGCTTTATCTGTCGGGTGGTTTGTCCGCCGACCTTCACCTCACCGAGCAGCGGATGGATG
>CAZHVH010000463.1:0-1812 GCA_964535855.1 uncultured bacterium | reverse complement strand
GACTCGATCTCGATCCTATCCAGCTTATCGATCTTCCCGTAATCGGCCTCATCGGTGAAGGTTAAGGGAAGGATACCGAAGTTTATGAGATTAGCCCTGTGGATTCGAGCGAAGGATTTAGCGATGACGAGTTTCACTCCGAGATACATCGGCGCAAGGGCAGCGTGTTCCCTACTGGAGCCTTGGCCGTAGTTATGCCCTCCCACGACGGCGGCGAAGGTTCCCTCGGGCAACTCTTTCGCCCTGTCGGGGAAGGTCGGATCGATCCTCTCGAAGACGTAATTCGAGATGGCAGGAATATTCGACCTGAGGGGCAGTATCTTCGCACCGGCGGGCATGATGTGATCTGTGGTGATGTTGTCTCCGACCTTTAACAGCACAACGCATGAAAGGTTTCTAGGCATCGGTCTTCCCCTCGGCGCCGGCTTTATGTTCGGCCCACGGATTATACGTACCTCTTCGGAATCTTTCGCCGGCGGGATGATCATACTGTCATCTATACGGATCGAAGCGGGCAGTGAGACGGTTATCGGTTTTCCCAGCTCTCTAGGATCGGTTATCACGCCAGCTATGGCCGTCGCGGCGGCCGTCTCAGGGCTGGTGAGGTAAACTTCGGCGTCCTTCGTGCCGCTCCGGCCTTCGAAGTTTCGGTTAAACGTCCTCACCGACACCCCGCCGGAGGGCGGTGCCTGTCCCATGCCGATGCAGGGACCGCAGGCGCACTCCAACACCCTTGCCCCAGCGGCTATCATGTCGGCTAAGGCTCCGTTTCGAGCCAGCTCCTCCAGAACCTGTCTCGATCCGGGTGATATGACCAAGCTGACGTCCGGATGAACTTTTCTGCCGCGGAGGATCGCCGCGACGGTCATCATGTCCTTCAGCGATGAGTTAGTGCAACTGCCAATCGCCACCTGGTCGACCCTCAACCCGGCTACTTCCCTGACCTTCTTGATATTATCGGGGCTGTGGGGACAGGCGATCAACGGCTCAAGCTCGCCGAGATCCACCTCCACCACCTCGGCATACTCGGCGCCGTGATCGGCTTCGAGCCTGCGCCAATCCCTCTCCCGTTTCTGCCACCTCAGGAACTCCCATGTTATCTCGTCGCTGGGGAAGATGGAGCTCGTCGCGCCCAGCTCAGCGCCCATGTTAGTTATGGTCGCTCTCTCGGGGACTGAGAGATGTTTGACACCATCTCCGAAGTACTCCATCACCTTCCCAAGGCCTCCTCTGACCGTCAGCCTTCGCAAGAGCTCCAATATGATATCTTTGGCGGAGACCCAGGGCGGAAGTTTTCCCATCAGCTTAACCCCTACCACCTCGGGCATAGTCATGTAAAACGGCTCGCCTGCCATCGCCACCGCTACGTCCAATCCCCCCGCGCCGATGGCCAGCATCCCCATTCCGCCGCCGGTAGGGGTGTGACTGTCGGAACCCAACAGGGTCTGCCCCGGAACGGCAAACCGTTCCAGATGAACTTGATGACAGATTCCGTTTCCCGGTCGCGAGAAGTATATCCCATACTTCGCCGCCACCGACTGGAGGAATCTATGATCATCGGCGTTTTCGAATCCGATCTGAAGCGTATTATGATCGACATAGCTGACGGAGAGCACCGTTTTAACCCTATCGATACCCAGCGCCTCAAACTGAAGGTAGACCATCGTTCCGGTGGCATCCTGAGTTAGGGTCTGGTCTATCCTTATGCCGATCTCCTCGCCGGGGGACATCTTCCCCGAGACGAGGTGATCGGCGATTATCTTCTCCGTTAAGGTCAAAGCCAACTCGTTCTCCTCCGACATCGGTAAGGAT
>CAZHVH010000462.1:0-3210 GCA_964535855.1 uncultured bacterium | reverse complement strand
ACACCTTAAGCCTAGCCTATCGCTTTTTCCTCGTCAAGCGCTGCAATCTTTGAAAATACATACGCATTTATTTTCCCCTCTCCAAGCCGTCCAAGAGCCTGGCGTATCTGGCGATCGTGTGTGGTGTGGTGGAGATGACCCTCCCCGTCACACCTCCTTTGCGGATGTAATCGTAGAACTCGCCGAAAGATCTGCCGGCTTGCGTGAGAACTACGAAAGAATGTGTCAATTTTTCTTCATATTTTGGCGATAATCTATGAAAATATTTTGGTTCTTCGCCATAAATTGTGATAAAAGGTCAAGCTTGAAAAGCAACAGGGAACCGCCTATACTCTCTTTAGGTTGCAAAACCACGAGAGGAGGCGAGTTCCCAGATGCGAAACAATTGTATCACAATTTCGCTTGATTTGCGACAGGCCTATGGGTATCGTGACTTTGAGCATTTCCGACTCCGAATCCTGACCCTGGCAGCGTAAGCCATCTCAGTGCACACTTGAGACTCGGCCTGGGAACGCAGCTATTGCGGTGAGCTTCATCCTTGGCAGGGCTGGATGACTTGCTTCCTGTCACAAAATTTGACGAAGAACCAATATTTTTCGCAAGCTTCGCTGATCATCTTCTGATCACCATCCTCCTGGTCTCCGAGAATCCCCCGGCGCTGAGGGTGTAAAAGTAGACCCCGGAGGATACCTCCTCCCCATGCTCATCCCTTCCGTCCCAATATACGGCCTCCTCCCTGCTGATGTAATATCCCGCACGTTTGCGCCCCAGTTCAAGCGTCCTTACCGGTCTGCCGCTTACGTCGTAGATTCGGATCAGTATGTCGGTCTCCCTTGAGATCTGATAGGGTATCCAGGTTTCAGAGTTGAACGGGTTGGGGAAGTTCTGAAGTAGGGCTGTTCTCATCGGCCGATCAGCAAGGTCGGCGGTTCCCATGTTCTTGATCATCCCATATCCGGTGAGGAGATTTCCCTTGGGTGATACGTCTATGATCCGTTCAAACGGTATCTTGAAGATGAAGAGATCGCCCGCGTCGGTGAAGTAGACGGTATCGCCGTCCAGATAGAAGTCCCAACCGAAGAGCGGCGCGTCGAACTCCGCCACGATCTTGGGGTTACGAGGGGCGGACAGATCTATGACCGTAAACCCTTTGGCATCAGCCGCTAGTAGGGCATCGTCGATGACCTTTAACCTCCACACCCCTCCCCGCCACCTTCGTCCATCCTTCAGTTGAAGAGTTGAGATCACCTTGGGATTTTTCACGTCCATGACGTCAATTATCTTTATACCGCCTTTACAGCTAGCGATCAGATACCGCCCCTTAACGGCGATCCTTCTGGCCTTTACGTCTATATGAGAAACTACCCTGGGCTTCATCTTCCTGACATCCCATACGTCCAGGACGGTTATCCCCCTTGCTCTCTGCACTACAAAGGCGTATCTCCCGCTCAGCGCCACGTCTATGGCGTTCGCCATCGCTATTTTCCTAAGCGGTTCTACATGCGTTCTCGGTTTGGCTTCTACGAAGGCGTTGAGATCGAAGATCTCAAGATATTCATCATCCTCGGCTATGAAGATGAGCCCATCCTGAACGAGCAATCTCTCGCAGAATATGCTCTCGACGAATAAAACGTCCGGCTCACCCGGTTTTCGGGGATCGGATACGTCGATGCGGAAAAGGTAGTTACCGTTGATCAGAACCTTATTCTCAGGAAGAAGGGCTATCCCCTTTCCATGGCACGCTATGTTTTGGGAGGAGACCAGCTTCGGGTTTGCCTTGTCCCTCACGTCCACCACCACTAGACCGCTGTTATGGGCTATGAAGGCATAACCGTTGGAGACCACCACGCCCGACTGATAAAGTCCCGTGTAATATTGAGGGTGAAATATTATCTCCGAGAGCATCCCATCTTCCTCAAGCTTGGCGAGCGAGGGCGAGAATCTGTCATCAGCTATGAAGACCCATCCATCGCATACTTCGATGTCCCTCGCGATGGTAGTTGAAATGGGCGCCGCTAGACTTCGCCGGGAGATTTCCCTTACCGAATTTAGATCGGATATGTCGAGGGAGGTGATGCCGTAATCGTATCCTATCAGGGCGTATCTACGGTCGGGCGTAACGGCGACCGAGTAAACGTTATTGCCGTATGCCTTTCGGAAGATCAAGCTCGGATTTTTAGGGTCCTTCAGATCCACGGCGACCAATCCAGCACCCCCACAGGCCACCAGAGCCGTCTTTTCATCTATGAACTCTATATCCCTCGGAGGTTCCCTCACGGATTCCGGGGTCTTGATTTTAGATATGGGAACTGGATTTCCGGGATCAGATATATCCATTACCACCAGACCATCCTCCCCTGCGGCTATGAGCATGTGTTTTCCGAAGATTGCGAAGCCATCCACACTCTCGGGATCGCTTAAGGTTGAAGTGAGCCTGGGATTTTTGGGATCGCTCACGTCCACCACGAGCAGACCGGCGTCGAAATCCACCCTGTTGGTGTTGTTCAGATAGACAACCCCATCCGTCGCGGCGACCTTCCACACCCATCCCTCCAGCGGCAACGTAGTCACCACCTTCATGTTCGTCGGATCGCCGATGTCGACTACCGTCAGCCCATCCCCATCTGCTACAAAGGCATAGCTGTCCCCAACAACCACATCCCCGGCACTTCCCGGAGTTGGGACCTCACCGATCTTAACGGGAGGTTCGCCTTCCCTGATCCGATAGACCTCTAAGCCCCAAATCGTGGCCAGATAGGCCAGATCTCCCCTGACGGCAACCCCCAGGCACATACTGGCGAAGTGTAAGCTGCCTATAGGCTCAAGCTCCATCCCCCAGGCAAACGAACAGAGCAGGATGAAAGCGAAAATGTATTTCATGGAATCGCCTCCAGATCTCATTTTAGCACCGTCATCTTTCTAAATCCGGTTTCCGGGGAAAGCATCCGATACAGGTAAATCCCGCTTGACACGCTTTCCCCGTGCATGTTCCTACCGTCCCAATAGATGGCTGAGTTTCTTCCGGTGTAATCTCCTGGCCCTTTAACGCCCACATCCAGCCTTCGAATCAGATACCCGTTCAGATCGTAGATCTCGATGATGACATGCCTTCTCTCCCTTAACCTGAACGGTATCCAGGTCTCGGCGTTAAAGGGGTTGGGGAAGTTCTGAAGGAGCTCAGCCGTTTTGCCTTGAACGTGAGGCGTCGGA
>CAZHVH010000461.1:0-3219 GCA_964535855.1 uncultured bacterium | reverse complement strand
TTCACTTGATTTTTCGTTCTCCTTTGATGTATAGTAATTACGTCGAAGGAGGGCAACGAGGATATCTTGGGAGGAGAGTGGATGAGAGAGTTAATGGGTTCGATCACGGTTGTGGAAGGGGTTTTGGCGAGTGGTGTCTCGGCTGGAGTTAAGAGATCGAAGGAGAAAGACCTTGCGCTTATCTTCTGTCGTGAGCCCGCCGTAGCGGCCGGAGTCTTCACCACGAACTTGATGAAGGCTCCGCCGGTGCTGCTGACACAATCCAGGGTTAAATCCGGCAGGGCTCAGGCGATAGTGGCCAACAGCGGAAACGCCAATGCGTGCACCGGTAAGGCGGGGTTCGAGGACGCAAGAAGAATGGCTCAGATAGCTGCCGAGGAGCTGAAGATCGCCCCGGAGATGGTCCTGGTCGCCTCAACCGGGGTTATAGGGGTGCGCCTGCCGATGGATAGAATTGAGAGGGGGATCAGACAGGCCGTTAAATCACTCAGCCCAAAAGGGGGACACAACGCCGCAAGGGCGATCATGACCACCGATAAACTGCCCAAAGAATGCGCCGTGAGCCTGATGGTGGCCGGCAAGGAGGTCAGGATCGGCGGTATAGCAAAAGGAGCGGGTATGATCCGTCCCAATATGGCCACTATGCTCTGCTTCCTGGCCACCGATGTCTCTATAACGGCGGAGATGCTTCAGAGTGCGCTTAAGGAATCGGTTGACCTATCGTTTAACAGGATAACCGTGGACGGGGATATGAGCACCAATGATACCGTCCTGATCCTTGCGACCGGTGAGGCGGGGAATCCCCAGATTAAGGAAAAGGATGAGGCTTACGCTCAGTTCAGGGAGGGGCTGGATTACGTCACCAGAAAACTCGCTAGGATGATAGTCGAGGACGGCGAGGGCGCCACAAAACTCGTGACCGTCACGGTAAAGGGCGCTCGAAACGAGAGTGAGGCTGAGATGGCCGCCCGCGCCGTGGCTGAGTCCCCGCTCGTCAAAACGGCCATCTACGGCATGGACCCGAACTGGGGGCGCGTGGCGGCGGCGCTCGGATACTCCGGAGCGGTGTTCGATCCGGAGAAGGTGCAGATCTGGTTTGACGATCTCCAGATCGTCGATAACGGCGTGGCGACCGATTATGACGAAGATAGCGCCAGGAAGCTGCTTATGAAGAACAACCTCAGGATAACCGCCAATCTCAACGCGGGCGACGCGGAGGCCACGATCTGGACGTGCGATCTGACGGACGAGTATATCAGGATAAACGCGTCGTATAGATCCTAAAAACCTTGTGTGATAAAAGGAGCTCCAGCGGATGGACGAGCTTATATCCAAAGCTAAGGTTCTCATAGAGGCTCTGCCGTATATAAGAAGGTTCTACGGTACCACGATGGTGATAAAATACGGCGGCAGCGCTATGATCGACGATGAACTGAAGGAGAGCGTGATTCAGGATATCGTGCTTCTGAAGTTCGTGGGGATGAATCCCGTGCTAGTCCACGGCGGAGGTCCCATGATAAGCGAGATGATGGGGAAGCTCGGAAAGAGGTCCCGCTTCGTCGACGGATTGAGGGTGACGGACGGCGAGACGATGGAGATCGTCGAGATGGTGCTCGCCGGGCTGATCAACAAACAGATAGTCTCCCTTATAAACCAACATGGCGCTAAAGCCGTCGGAATATGTGGCAAAGACGCCAGCTTCATACTGGCAAAAAAACACATGCCCAAACCCGATCTGGACATAGGCTTCGTCGGAGAGGTGGTGAGGATAAACCCCAGGATAATCGACACGCTTATATCCGGGGGATTTATCCCCGTGATCGCCCCCATAGGGGTGGACGAGGGGGGACAGACTTACAACATAAACGCCGATACCGTCGCCGGAGAGATAGCCGCCGCTCTGAAGGCTGAAAAGCTGATACTGCTCACCGACGTCAGGGGAATATTGGCCGATAGGGAAGACGAGAACTCCCTGATACCGACCATCCACAAGGATGAGGTCGAGAGGCTGAAGGCGGAAGGCGTGATAACGGGTGGGATGATGCCTAAAGTAGGGGCATGTCTCACCGCCCTTAAAGGAGGGGTCTCTAAAACCCATATAATCGATGGTAGAATCCCTCACTCGATCCTGCTGGAGATATTCACCGAAAGCGGAATCGGGACGGAGATAGTGGGATGAATGAGGATGAAAGGATAAAGAGACTTCGAGAGTTGGTCGATCGGACGGCCGAAAGGCTGATGTATGACAGGAACCTCTCGTTACCTGAGGCGATCAGGTTAACGGTCGAGACACGCTGTATGGCGGAGAAGATCATACCCGATATGATGGACAGATATGATCTGATATATGAGTCCAGGTTTCAAAGGCTTATATGGCAGTTCGTTCTGCCTAGAATACATAGAGGAGGGGAAAATGCTGACGGATAAGAAGTTCGAGCTCGTGCGCGATATGACGGTCGCCTTCATCCAGAGCAAGAAAGAGGTAACGGGGGATGAGGTGGCCGAGTTCATAAAGACCGTCTTCAACGCCATAACCGAGCTCGAGAAGCCCATACTTCAGGAGGAACCAAGGGAGATATTGAAGCTTAGGTGAAAGGGAGGGAGTAATTTGAAAAGAGCCGTAATCGTCATACTCCTAGCGCTATGGTCTATCTCCGTGGCATTGGGCGGGGATTTGGTCTTTACCGTCAGGAAGCCGCTCAACAACCTCCAGGGTTTCAAAGCCTCAATAGGTATATACAGCAGCGGAGTAGGTCCTTCGGGGGTTTCCAGAAGCTGGTGGCAGTTCTTCAGCCAGAATATATACACGATGAACCCCGATGGCACGGAGCTTCGTCAGCTTACCGACGACGACATCAGCACTTTCCCAAAGTGGTCGCCTGACGGCAGATACATAGCCTATATCTCGGGGCCTGATGGAAATCAGGAGCTGTGGGTGATGAGGGGGGATGGCTCCGGCAAAAGGAGATTGCTCGGCAGGCAGGAGAGGATAAACTACTTCTGGTGGTCGCCCAAAAGCGATCAGATCCTCGTCTCGGTTAAACCCAAACGAACTGTGGATCTGTTGGAAGGATGGGTGGTGAGCGTGAACGGCAAGGAGAAAAAGAGGATGGGCAGCAGCGAATGGGCCAAGGGATGGAATCACTGGAGCGAGGACGGACGAATACTTAATCCCCACCCGAGATTGATCCCCTCTCTCCCTAAGGATGCCGCCTGGCC
>CAZHVH010000460.1:0-3238 GCA_964535855.1 uncultured bacterium | reverse complement strand
ATAAGTATCTGGTTCTGGTGCTTGACAATCCCGATTTCACCACGGCCACAAGGGTAGCCCAGGCGATAGATTCCAAATTCGGCTCGCATATCTCGACGCCGATGGACAGTGCCACGATCAGGCTAACCCTACCGGATGAATATAAGGACAGAGTGGTTCAGTTCATCTCCCAGGTCGAAAACGTCCAGGTCGAGCCGGACACGGTCGCCAGGGTGGTGATAGACGAGAGGACAGGAACCGTAGTGATCGGCAAGGACGTCAAGATATCCACCGTCGCCGTCGCTCACGGCAACATCAGGGTGGAGATATCCACCAGGTTCGAGATCTCTCAGCCCTACCCTGAGAGTCAGGGTCAGACGATGGTGGCCCCGCAAACGAGTATGGATATCACGGAGGAGTCCGGTTCTATCACACTTCTGAGGGAGACGGCCACCATAGGGCAGCTCGTTCAACTCCTCAACGCCATCGGCGCCAGCCCCCAGGACATGATAGCGATTCTGCAGAACATCGAAAAGGCGGGGGCACTCCAAGCGAAACTCATTGTGAGGTAAGGCGAGATGGAGGTCGATCTTTCCCTCAAAAGCAAGCTCGTGAATACGGAGCTTTTGGAGGCCGACATACAGCTCCTTCGAGCCGTCAACTCCCGAAAACCTACACCTGAACAGTTGAGACGCGTCGCTCATGAGTTCGAGTCCATATTCATCAACCTCCTGCTCAGGGAGATGCGAAGGACGATCCCTAAGGGAGGGCTGCTCGATTTGGGATTCATTGGAGAGCTTTACACCTCCATAGCTGATAGGGAGTTCTCCAGACAACTCGCCCGCAGGGGGATAGGACTCGGGGAGATGATATACAGGAACATGATCGAGAGAATAGGAGGAGGGAAGGGGAAAAGCTATGAGGGAAAGGCCTAAAGAGACGGAGTTCCTCTGCTTTACGATAGAACAAAGCTGTTTTGCCATCCCCGTCCGTTCTGTCGTCAAGATAACGCCGATGATGGCCTTCTCTCCCCTTGAATCGAAATCGGAAAGCTGTCTGGGTATGGTCGTGCTACATGGCAGACCGGCCCATCTGTTGGATGTCTCGTCCAGACTTGGTCTGCCGCCCAGAGGAATAGATCCGGGGAAGATGATCATCTTCATCGAAGATGGAGGACCGCTCGTGGGGGTGATAGTGGATGATCTCAGGGAGATCATCAGGGTCGGCAGGGCGAACGTTGCCGAAGGGATGTCCTCCGAGCTCATATCGGCCGTGGTTAGGGTCGAGGGCGAGATGATGTCTATTCTCAATCCCAAAGCGATAACGAGGATGGTGAAAGATGGGAAGGAGCCTGGATAGGACGATACAAATGTTGAGAGATAAGTATGGGCTTAATACGCAAAGGCTCAGGCGGGATGCGATAAGATCGAAGATCGAGAAGATGGAAGAGCTTGATAGTTCGAGGCTATTGGATGAAGTGCTCGTCGGGGAATCCTACTTCTTCAGGGATCAAGGCCAGTTTGATGTGCTCTTCAAAGAGGTTTTGCCGATCCTCGAGCGATTTAAAAGGGATAAGAGGCTTTCGATATGGAGCGCGGGCTGCTCAACAGGTGAGGAGCCCTACTCGATCGCCATGACGATCGACGGATACGGTCTCTATCGAAGGGGATGGAAGGTGAATATCCTCGGCACGGATCTCAGCCGAAGCGCCGTCAAAAGGGCGAGGGAGGGGATCTACTCCGAGTGGTCCTTTAGAAACACGCCGAGGGAGATCATAGATCAATACTTCGTTCAGTTGGACGAGAACAGATACAGGATACGAGACGAGATCAGGGGGAGGGTATCCTTCGGTGTGATGAATCTGATGGATATCTTCGCATATCCCACCGGGCTGGATATCATATTCTGTCGAAACGTGCTCATCTACCTCGATCGGGATGTGATCGGAGGGATCATCAACGGTTTTTACAGGAGCTTAAGGGAGGGTGGATGGTTGTTTGTAGGACCTGGGGAGTTCAACCCCATCTGGTTCAAGAGGTTTAAACCGGTTTTCTTCGAGAGCGCCCTTGTCTATCGTAAGCCGTTTGTCTCACGCGGCGGGAAGGTCATTCGCCTGCCGAAGAGAGTGGAAGCGCCTGATCCTTCAAGCGTGGAGTTGAAAGACGCCGTCACCGCTTTAAGGGGGAACGATCTTGCTAGGGCTGAGATGCTGTTGAGGAGATACATAAGGCGGAACCAGATGAACCCTTATGCCTATTACCTTTTGGGGTTGATATTTCAGGAGAAAGGCTTCAATTGTGATGCGGTGGAGATGTTCAGGCGTGCGTTATATTTGGATATGGATTTCGCCGCCGCTCACTTCCATATCGCTAACCTCTACCGGTGCAGGGGTGAGGTTAAAAAGGCGATAAAGCACCTCTCATTGGCTGAGAGATTGCTGCGAATGAGGGATGAGGATGAGCTCGTTCCAGGCGAAGGTGAGATGAGATGCGGCGAGCTCCTGGCGGCGGTCAGAATGCAAAAGAAGCTGCTGAGCTCATGCGGAGGTGCCGGATGCGGGAGAGCGCCGAGTTGATACTCAAACAGAGGGCACACCTATACGCCAAGCCCCCTGAGGAGCCTGAACCGATCGATAGGGATCTGATAGCGATCTTCCGGATAGGAAAAATGCAGATAGGCTTCGGCGTAGGGTTCATAGACGGGATATACCGTCTCGGCAGCATAACCCCGATCCCGTGCACTCCCCCCTTTATCCTGGGAGCGATCAACGTTAACGGCAGGGTGTATCCCCTGATCGATATATCGGCTCTGATGGGCGAACCCGTGAAGGAGGAGTATAAGATCGTCGTTATGGTCAGGTCAGACGGGATTAAAGTTGGAATTCCCGTCGCTGATATACTCGGTGTGGAGGGGATACCTGAGCGGTTTTTCAAACCTGAGCCCGGATCGGTCGGATCAAGCGAGGAGTTTATCGAGGGGATCACCCAGGACGGCGTTCTTATCTTAAACCTGGAGGGGCTTCTCAACGGCGACAAGCTGATCGTCATGGAGGAGGTATGAGATGTTATCAGAGGATCAGATGATGCGGCGGTTGATGGAGACATTTAAAGCCGAGGCGGAGGAACACATCCAGCGGATAACCCAACTGATCCTCGCCCTTGAACGCGGCGAGGTGAATCAGGAGATGTTGGAGGAACTCTTCAGGGAGGCGCATAGTCTGAAAGGGGCGGCAAGGGCTGTCGAGCTTAACGACATATCG
>CAZHVH010000459.1:0-3242 GCA_964535855.1 uncultured bacterium | reverse complement strand
CGTCTCCATTCCTCCTGAGTTCTTCCCCTGCCGACGAGCTTGCCCACCACGCTGTACATCGGCCCAACCAGCAGATTCCCTCCCAGATCTGAAAGTATATCCACGCACCTCTTCAGATATTCTGCGGCGTTTCGCCTCTCGTCCGGATCGTCGCTGATCATATCCCGTCCCGGAGCCATGATGACACATCCGAGCATATCGAGTCCGCTTTCCCGAAGCGCCCTGCCGGTGGCCCTGATATCGACGGTGTCGGGGTCGAATATGGGTATCTCCACGGCATCGAAGCCCATATCCCCGACCATCGGTATGAGCTCGACCGATTCCGAGTCGAACTTATCCGTCCACAAAAGCAGGTCTATGCCGAATTTGACCATCATTAACCTCCCCTTTTTATATCTCCACCACCATCCCGTCATATGCCAGCTCCACGCCCTCGGGGAGCATGGCGTTGGTGGTGTGGTGATCGACATCGTGGGTCATATGCACGAAAAGGGTTCTCTCAGGCTTTAACCTCTCGACGACCTCAAGGGCTTGAGAGATGCTGAAATGGGTGGGATGCGGTCTGAACCTAAGCGCATCCAGGATCAGGAGCTTCAGCCCCTTCATCCTCTCGGCCGTCTCCTCCGGAATGGCGCTGCAGTCCGTGGCATACGCCATATCCTTGAACCTGTATCCAAGGATCTCCATCCTCCCATGTAGAAGCTTAAGGGGGATTATCCTGAGCCCGAAGAGCTCAAACTCCCCTCTGATCACGTGGGTCTCTATCCTCGGTATCCCGCCGCCTATATTTTCGCCCTTGATGGCGTAATCGAAGACCCTTTCAATTCGGCGGATGGTCTCCTCGTTTCCGTAACACGGTATCCTCATCCTCTGTATGTCCGAGAACCGCCTGAGATCATCCAATCCGTGTAGGTGATCGGCATGGTGATGGGTGAAGAGCACGGCGTCCACCCGTCTGACGTTACACCTTATAGCCTGTATCCTCAGCTCGGGGGTAGTATCGACCAGGATGTTCCTGCCATTATATGAGACGAGGATTGAGGTTCGGGTTCTCTTGTTCTTCTCATCGTTGGACCTACATACTGGACAATCGCAGGCGATCATCGGCACGCCGTGGGAGGTTCCCGTTCCCAAGAAGGTTACCCTCAGCCTCCCCATCTGATCTCATCCTCCGGCGAGCGCGGGAAGTATCGAGATGGAATCACCCGATTTCAGCGCTGTGCTCAGCCCTCCCTCCTCTCTGATATCTCTGCCGTTATGGTATATGCTGATATACCGTCTGAGCTTCCCCTCTTCATCGAGCAATTTATCCCGAAATCCGGGGAACAGCTCTTCCAGCCTTTCGATCACCTCCTTGAGATCATGAGCTTCGACCTGAAGTATACGCCTCCCTCGGGTCAACCTACGCAGGGAAGCTGGGATGTGCACCTCGACGGGCATTCTCAAACCTCCCTCGCCTTAGGATATGATCCGAGGAATTTCACCATCGTGCATACGGCTTTCAGATCTTCAGCGGCGCATCTCATCGCCTCCTCCTCTATATGTCCTTCGGCGTCCACGAAGAAGACGTACTCCCATTTTCTTCCGGGATGTGGTCTCGATTCCAGCTTGGTGAGGTTCAGCCCGTATTTGTAGAACTTCTCCAAGGCATGCATCAGCGCTCCCGCGTGATGTTTGACGGAGAAGATGAATGAGGTCTTATCGTCGCCGCTCCGTTCGGCATAGTGATGTCCGATGACCAGGAATCTTGTGGCGTTTCCGGGATTATCCTCGATATGTTCCGCCAGCAGATTGAGCTCATGTATCTCAGCGGCCAGCCTGCTAGCTATCGCCGCTGATCCCTCCTCCTTCGCTGCTATCGCTGCCCCTTCGGAGGTGCTGGCGACGGGTATCCGAGGGACGTCCTTCAGGTGTCCATCCAGCCACTCCCTACACTGTGCCAGGGCCTGAGGATGAGAATACACACGTTTGATCTCCCCAAGGTCATGGGATTTCGAAAGCAGGTGGTGATGTATGGGCATCAGGACCTCGGCGCAGATCTTAAGCTCCGTTGTCAGGAAGGCGTCCAGAGTCTCGGCGACTGAGCCTCTGGTGGAGTTCTCTATCGCCACGATCCCATAGTCGGCCCTTCCTACCTCGACCTCCCTGAATATATCGGGTTGAGAGGCGATGGGGATGTACTCCGCCATTGAGCCGAAGTGTCTCAGCCCTGCCTCATGGCCGAAGCTTCCCACAGGGCCGAGGAAGGCGATCCTCAGAGGGCGTTCGAGGGCCCTTGTGGCGGAGATGATCTCCCGATAAACCGCCTCTACCGCCCTATCAGGCAGAGGCCCCCTGTTGATCCGGACGACCCTCTCCAGCACCTCCCTCTCCCTATGCGGTGCATAGATGGGAGTGTTGAGCTGAGATTTAACCTCTTTGAGCTTCAGGGCGAGCCTCACCCTCTCGTTGAGCAGCTCCACCAGCTTCTCATCTATCTCGTCTATCGACTCCCTTATCTCCTGGAGAATATCCGACATGTTCACCTAAACCTCCGCTCTCTTCCATACCTCATCGAGGTATCGCATCGTCAAACTCGCCGCCTCCTCCGGCGCTAGCCCTCTGACCTTATCGCTGAACGGCTCAGGTGTCACGGGCCCGTCATAGCCTATCTGCTTGAGCGCCCTGAGGAACCCGACCAGATCTATGACCCCCGTCTCACCCGGAAGACGCCTGATGCTATCTATCTGCTCGTCTATAGGCACCCCATCGGGAGCGTCGTTTATGTGGACGTATACGACCTGTTCCGGTTTGAGCTTGGTTATGTCCTCAAGAGTGCCGTATGATGTATACCAGTGCCAACTGTCCAGCAGAAGTCCGACGTTTCCCGTCCCTATCGCCTCGCAAAGCTCCAACATGCCGTCCAGCGTGTGGATGAACTCGTATTTATGCCCCTGTCTGATCGTCTTGGGCCCGAGGAACTCCAGCCCGAGCCAGCAATCATGCTCCTTGAGTATCTCGGCTATCGGGCGAAACCTGGCGATGTGCCATTTGAAGTTCTCCTCGAACGGCCTTTCATCGGAGAAGGAGATGATCCAGGTGAAGACGCGTTTGCATCCTATCGCCGCTCCGGCCTCAGCTAGCTCCGGCAGTCTCTCCAGATCTGCCTTGAATTTCTCCTCATCTCCCCGCCAATTGACGGGCAATCCCCATCCGCCCGGCTTTATTCCCGATTCCTCAAACATCCCTTTGACGTGATCCAG
>CAZHVH010000458.1:0-3244 GCA_964535855.1 uncultured bacterium | reverse complement strand
CTTCCGGATGGCGTCGAAAGCCTGGAGATCAAGGACAGGGAGGTCGAGCTCCGCCTCAACAGGGGTGGGGAATGGAATATAAAGCTAGTATGTTGAACGTTTAACGTTCTAACGTTCAACGTGCTAACGTTTTCTCAAAAGAGCTGAGCGGCTTCGTCGGCCCTGCCTAGCTTCTGCAGACAGAGGCTTTTGTAATACCGTGCCTCCGGTTCATATCCATCGCGAGGAGAGGCAGGGCCTTCCTGAGGCCGTTGGCGGATCGCGGCGCCCTCCCTCCAATATCGCAGCGCCTTTTCATGATCTCCCAGTTCCTCGGCAACCACGCCGGCCCAATATAATGCCTTTGAATCCTGGGCGAAGTACGACTTGCCCACACCTACGTTTCGTGGGTATTCTAAGGCCGCCTCGAAATCTCTAAGCGCGCCCTGAAGATCGCCCTCATGATACCGCTTGATCCCACGTCCGATATACGCTGCATAGTAGGTGGGACGCGTGCTTCGCTCGCCCTCATATGGATCGAACTGCATCGAACGGAGCACCTCGATCGCCCGATCCCACTCCTCCAGCTCCACCAGAGCGGCGGCCAGCCGGGCCTGGATGCGGCAGTGCTGCGGCGCCTTCTCCAGCAGAGACACCCTCTCCCGAGCGGGCCTTCCCAGCCCGACGAGCACGTCACATAGATCCGCATACAGACGATGATCGTTCGGGGCCAGCTCGATCGCCCTGCGATATGCCTCCTCGGCAGCCACCAGATCCCGTTTGTCCCTCCATAAGGTCTTGCCCACGTTGCGGTAAACCACGGCGTTTGGCTCCATAGCGAGCGATCTCCGCCACGACTTAAGGGCCTCCTCCTTGCGTCCAAGGGCATAGAGGAGCGTGCCCCGATAGGCATGCGCTCTGGCATCGGCCGGATTGACCTCTAACGCCCGATCCAAGATGGTCAGCTCCTCCAGACGATGGGGAAAGACATGGTCAGGGCTCATCCGCGAGGCGAGCTCATAGAGATGCCTCGCCCTCTCCATCTCGCCCAGCTTATCGTAACAGTAGCCCAGATAGTAGTAGATCATCGGATGGACGTCCCCCTCCTGAGCGACGCCTGGCCAGAGCCGGAGGATCTGGATGGCCTCCTCCCATTGAGCGACGCCCATATAATCGCAGGCCAGCTCCAGCAGAACCTGCACGTCCTCGCCGATGCGCAAGATCAAGGCATCCCGTTGGGCCGGGGAGGAACTCAGGAACCAGAGCTCAGCCTGCGCCAACACGTCGGTCGGCTCCACCTCTTGGAGCACCTTCTCCAGCATCTCCTGAGCCTCCCTTATCCGCCCCATCTTACGCAGGACCATAGCCAGCATATCATATCCCTTGACGTGAAGGGCATTATGGTTCAGCGAGATGCGGAACAGCTCTTCAGCCTCCTCCGGATTCCCCTCGGCCAAGGCCATCTCGCCGAGAAAGTAAAATCCCTGGCCGTTATAGGCGGGGTCCAGTTGTAGCGCCCAGAAATGATCCCGCGCCGCTTTAAGGTCGCCGAGCTCGCGACAGGCTATGGCGAGGTGATAATGAGCTCTGCCGTGGTCAGGATCTCTTCCCAGCGCCGTTTTCAGTTCACGATATGCCTCCCTGTAAAGCCCCCTACGGTTGTAAAGCGCCCCCAGGCTCGCATGAGCCTCGGCGTTACCCGGATCGAGGGTAAGGGCCTTTCTGTAAAGCTCCTCAGCCCTCTCATATCTCCGGAGCTTCTCAGCCTCGCGGCCGGCGATGATCAGCTCCTCGACGCCGCTGCGTCCATCCACCCTGGGCTCAAAGGGCCTGGGCAGCTCCACCTTAGCCCATAGGTTCGGCGGAGGTTTGTGATATCGGATCAATTCCCGCCCGCTCTCATCGCTTAGTATAAGTTTAACGTCAGCCTCACGCCAAGCAGAATGAGAGAGATCGATCTCCCTGGCATAGGGAGCGTAAGGTGAGATGTCGAACCTCTCCTCATAGATCATCTCTCCGTTAATCATCAGACATAGATGTGCGCCGCTGATGGCCCTCGTGGTGTTCGCCGCTATCAGGGTTTTCCCCTCGCCGATAGGGGCTAAGTTGAGAGCCGCTTCCTCGTTAGCCTGCACGAATCCCTTCATCCCGCGTATGCTCCACCAGTACTCGCGCCACCGGACCGTCTGGTGGGGCTGCAGGAAGTGGAAGGTGCGCTGATCCACCACGTTCCCCGCCTGAGGCTCAACATAAGGGACATCGGAGTCGGTCAGGATGTAATCCCAGATACGTCCGGCGTCATCCGTTCCCCAGGTGAATATCTTCTTGCCGGGGGCCTGATAATGGTTGGCGTAGTGGACCATGCCGACATCCGCCTCCTCATAATAGATACCCATAAAATCGGCCTCCGTCCCGATGGCGAAAAGATCATGCGCGATCGGGATGGATTTCCAGCGGCTGATATCCAGCCCTCCTTGGATGGGGAAGCGGTATAGCCGTCGCCCGGAGCTGATGATGTATTCGGTGGGATATGGGTAAAAGAGATCCTCCCTCGCCTCCACGCTCGAGTTGCTCCACTGATAAAAGTCCAGGCGATACCGGTAACGGTTGTACAGTTTGAGGTCCACCTGTAGGTAGGAGCGATCAGGATGGAGGGTGAGCGTGACGTTCCATCGTGATCGGGATCGGCGTTCCATATGTCCCACCGTGACCGAGACGCTTCCATCGGAGTTTTCCCTGATCAGGTAATCCACAGGAGACATCGTCATCACGTGATGGCCGCGGATGAAGTTGAACTCGATGCCTCCGCAGATCCAGGCCCCTCGCAGCCCTATGAGGGCGGGTTTGATCACATCCACCTTGTGGAATATCTCCCGCTCAGCAGTCTTGTCGTATGCAGAATAGACCCTTCCCCCCAGTTGTGGGAGCACTGTCACCCTCAGGTATGGGTTCTCCATCACCACGGCGCGGTAGCTTACCTCCTCGTCCCGCGGCCTGAGGATCTCATCCTGTCTGGGATAGGGATAGACCCAAGGAGCTAAAGGGGTGAAGAGCGGCGGATTGGGGTCCTCACGTATGTGATAGGTGGGGATTCGGATATCCTGCTCCCGAATCCGGGCATATGATTCACCCATAAGGCCACCTCCTCTCAGGTTTCCCCTATTTTACCACCGCCGCAGATCGCCCGCAAGTTTGTGCTTGAAACCGATCAAGCTGATGGCGGGGAAATACCTGGGTGGGATGGCTACGCTCACGGCATCCCTGC
>CAZHVH010000457.1:0-3245 GCA_964535855.1 uncultured bacterium | reverse complement strand
GTTTCCGGTCCTAAGCGCAGTGGTATGCCCTTTTGGATAAACTTCTGTTGAAGTTCCAACCGATGCATCCTCAGAAGCTCTGCGGCTTTGCCTAAATTAATTTCACCATCCAGATAAGCCCCGACTATTATCGCCCATCGCAGATGCTCATCCTCCCGCATCAACTTTTCAAATATAGAACCGATCCAATCCGGGCGAATCCGGATTAATTTTTCCAACTGTGACAGAAACCATCGTTCCTTCTGTTCATCCATGAGTATCACCTCCTCAATCATGGAGAGCAGGAGCTAGATCGCTGTTTTTTGGAGTGCAACGCCCCAATCGTTGCATCCCCAGAGGTTGAACTTTGGACGATCATTTCACCACCGATACTTTCCTCCGGAACCGAAGCTTTCCCGTCCTCAGCTCCACCACATACATCCCGCTTGCAACCCGTTCCCCCGATTCGTTCCGCCCGTCCCAGCGGACCGCTCTCCCTTTACTCAGATAAACCCCCGCCTCGATCCTTCCCAACGCCAACCTCCTAACCAGCCTGCCGCTGATGTCGTATATCCGAACTTCAACCTCCGCCGACTCGCTCAACGTAAAGGGTATCCACACCTCAGGGTTCGCCGGGTTCGGATAGAGGGGCATCAGATCGCTTATCCCTGGGATTATCCCCGATATCTCCATTCCCAGCCGGTTCTCGCTAACGCGGACCCTCATCCTTCCCTTCCTCTCCCCATCCATCCTCACCTTATACCTTCCGCCCCTTTTCATCTCGACCCGTATTCCCCTATCGAGATCCTCAAGATAAACGCGATACCTCGGAGGAACGTCCCACAATTTCCACTCCAACGTCACCTCACGTTTCTCCCTTTCGCCGGGCGTCAGGAGGAGCTCCCAGACCATCTCATCACCTTCAGGGCGGATATCGACGGAGTATCTATCGTCGCCGTGGAGGAAGCTGATGTCCAGCCTTCTTGCAGGCGGAGGTGGTTCCTCGATGTCGTATGGGTCGTCTCCAATTTCGGCATCATCTGCCGCTCCCAGCAGGTTTCCCCTATCCTCGCTATGACCATCCCTCGCCACGAGCTCGATGTGCCATCTCAGCGGGCGCGACCTGGCGGGAGCACCTTTGGGAACCTCCTGCAAGGGGAGGATGATGAGCTGCACGTTGTCCTGGAGCGCCTTAACCCAGTATCCGAGCCAGGGCACGAGCACGTCGTCGGGGGCCGAGTGGAACTCATATGATCCGTCCGGCTCGTCGTTGGGCGTGGTATCCCGCCAATACCAGAATCCGACCCTGACGAGCTCCCCTGCCTCGGCGATGGGAAGGGGTTCGCCGTCGGATTTAGCCACCCTTACGTTCCCCCAATAGACCGGAAACGGGAAGGGGTTCCCTATCTGATTCCATCCCTTCTGCAGGGGGATGGGGAAGGGTCTTGCGGGATTCGCCGTCCTCCCCCGGACGACGGGCATCGGCTTGCTTTCCTTGATATTCACCCAGTATCCCCATCCGCATTGGAAGGTGGGGTTTCTGTCGTAATCGTATCCGTTCCACCTGCCGATGACCCAGTTTTCCTCTTTGTCTCCCCAGGTCGAGGAGAGGACATCCATCGGGGAGGTAACGCCGACAAGGGGGATCGAGATCATGTGAAACGTCCTGTTCGTCATCTCACCCTTCATCTTGAAATCCCCGATGGCCGGGACGCCTATGGGATTTTTAACGCCGTTTTTCGGGAAGATCGCCTTGTTTCCGGCTAAATCCTCCGCTATGATGCAGTAGATCAGCCCGGTCTGGGGCATCTCAACTTCGGCTGAGAAAAGCCCTTCCTTCCCCCTCATCTCGACGGATCTGATCTCAGACTCACCGCCGGCCTTGTATAGAAGCCTGACGGATTTGAGCTCCGAGAAGTCCTTCACCTCGGCCGAGATAACCGCCTTCTCCCCGGCTTTTTGGGGCTCAAGGGGCGTATGCGATATAAGGGGCGGACTTACATCTATGACGGTGATCCTCACGACGGTTGCATCCTCGCCGCCTCTGCCGTCCGAGACCTTGAATATGATCTTATGCACCCCAACCTGATCGGGTTTCGGTCTCCATATGAACCTGCGATTTAGGAAGGCGGCGCCCTTCGGCAGATTTTCCGCCGAAAAGGTTAGTGGGTCTCCATCGGGATCATATCCGTTAACCGTAAACTGGAGCAGTTCCCCCTCCTTCACCGATTTATCGCCGATGTCGGCTATCCTGGGCTTTCGATTCGCATCTTGAACGGTTATCCTCACCTGCTCGGAATCCTCACCGCCTCTCCCATCGGAGACCTTGAAGGTGACGAGGTATTCACCTGCCTGATCGAAATCGGGCGTCCAGGAGAACTTCCGACCGACGAAACTCGCCCCTTTTGGCAACTCCTCCGCTGAATACACCAGGTTATCCTTATCGGGATCAGATGCGGATAGGATGAACTCCAGCGTTTCCCCTTCCTTTACACTCTTTGAGCCGATAGCTGTTAAGACAGGACTTCTATTGACATCCTTAACCGTGATCTCGACTCTCTCGGAATCCTCACCGCCCTTTCCATCCGAGATCTTAAAGGTAACGTGATATATCCCCGATTGGCTGAAATCGGGTTTCCAGTTGAACCACCGATTTGAGAACGTCGCCCCTCTGGGTAACCCCTCTGCGGAGAAAGTCAAGGTATCTCCGTCAGGATCGCTTCCGCTGACCCGAAATCGGAGTAACTCCCCTTCCTTCGCAGATTTATCTCCGATGCTCATCAGGATAGGATCTCTGTTCACGTCCTGGACGGTTATCTTCACCTGTTCTGAGTCTTCTCCGCCTTTCCCATCAGATACCTTGAAGGTAACCAGATATTCCCCTGATTGATCAAAACTGGGTTCCCAGAGAAATTTCCCATCTGTGAAACTAGCTCCCTCGGGCAATCCCTCCACCGAAAATGTAAGGGTATCTCCATCTTCGTCGCTGGCTTCAACTGTGAATTGGAGGGTTTCCCCTTCCCTTATGCTCTTCGAGCCGATAGGAGTTAAAATAGGAGACCTATTCAAAGCACCGACGATTATCCTGACATCTTCTGAATCTTCCCCTCCATTGCCGTCAGAGACCTTAAAGGTGACGTGATACTCCCCGATCTGCTCGGAGGAGGGTTTCCAACTGAACTTTCCATCCGAGAAGGTAGCACCTTTGGGCAGCCCTTCAGCGGAATATGTCAGGCTGTCGCCGTCGGGATCGGTGGCGGACAGGG
>CAZHVH010000456.1:0-3267 GCA_964535855.1 uncultured bacterium | reverse complement strand
CGCCCCTACTACCTTCTCAAGGCGAATCCCAAGGAGATAAGGAGGTAGATATGAGGATAACGGTGATATCCGAAAACACGGCTTGGGGCCGATTGATAGCTGAGCACGGTTTCTGTGTTCTGATCGAGCCTGAGGATAGCGAGCCAGTGCTTTTCGACACGGGTCAAGGCATGGCGCTTCAATACAACGCGCCTCTCCTCGGCGTGGATCTCTCCAGGATAAACAAGGTGGCGATAAGTCACGGTCACTATGACCACACCGGTGGGCTGGGATATCTGATCTCCATACCCCGTCGTCAAACCTTGGAGATATATCTGCATCCCAACGCTTTAGGCGAAAAGCTGGCCAGAAGCAGGGCGATGGAGTACAGATATATAGGCATGACCGATCATCCCGGCCTTCTGAGGTTCGGCCGTGCCTTCCTGATGATGAACGTCGAACCGGTTGAAATCAGTAAGGGAATCAGCCTTACGGGCGAGATTCCCCGCAGATGCGAGTTCGAGCCCACCTCGAAGGAGTTCTTCGAACTCAGGGTGCCGGATCTGACGATGAGTGAGGATCATCTGATGGATGATCAGTCGCTCATCATCGATCTCGGCTCCGAATTCGCCCTCATATCGGGATGCGCCCACGCGGGGATAATCAACACTCTGGAACATGCCGTCGAGCTAACGGGGAAGGACCCTTCGATCGTCATCGGCGGGACTCATCTGATGGGAGCCTCCCAGGAGAGGATATCCAAGACCGTAAAGCGCTTCAGGGAGATGGGGGTGCGGAAGGTCGTCTTGGGACACTGCACAGGGTGGAAGGCGATGAGGGCCTTCGAGGACGAGTACGGCGAGAATTTCATCTCACTCCACGTCGGGTTAAGGTTGGATCTGAAAACTCTCTAGCCGGACTTGACAAAGGCCCCGCGGTGTGGTAAATTTTCCCCAAAGATTTGAGATATTTTTTCAACTTATCCCGCGCCCGGAGTATCTGGAATGTTGGAACTGACAAAACAGAAGCTCAAACCTACTTACGACGATGCAGGAGTATACCTGAAAGTGGTGGAGCTTCTGTTTGAGGACGATGTGGTTAAAGCCATGACGGAGCTTTTCATCCAGGATGCGGTCTCGCTTTGGAGGGATGATATCGCCAAACTCAGACTGGTTAAGCTGTTTAACGCCATGGAGGCTGCCGGGGTTCTCTTCAAAAACAAGCTCGTACATGAGGATCTGATGTTCGGATCGATTCCCGTACATCATCTGTGGGATAAAGCGAGGCCGGTCGTCGAGGAGATCAGGCGGCAGACAGGGATATCCAGCCTCTACTCCTCCTTTGAGGAGATGGCCGAGTCCGCCAGAAGATGGGTGGAGGACGGTGATGAGCGATGAACGTATCCGAGATCCTGCCCGACTTATTTCTGTTTGAGGATTGCTGCAACGTCTACCTGATCCGATCAGGGGAAAGCGGATTGGCGGTGGATTTCGGCAGCGGGAGAATCTTAGGTCACCTGGACCAGATCGGCGTCAGGCGCTTGGAATGGATCGTCCACACCCATCACCATAGGGATCAATGTCAGGGAGATGAACCGGTCGAGGAGGCGGGATGTAGGATCGCCGTACCGGAGTATGAAAGACATCTCTTCGATGAAGCGGAGAAGTTCTGGCAGAACAAGCAGATATACATCAACTACGACCTTCGATCGACCTTCATGACCCTACCCAAAAACCTCCCCACAGACGTAGGACTGAGCGACGGCGACATATTCGATTGGGAGGGAATCCAGCTTCGGGTCATTCATACCCCAGCCCATACGGAAGGGTCGATATCCCTGTTAGCGGAGATGGGGGGGAGAAGGGTTCTGTTTTGTGGGGACATAATCCATTCGCCCGGAAAGATCCTCAACTTCTATGATCTCCAATGGGAATATTGCCACACCGTCGGGCTCAAAAGCGCCATACAGACCTTCAGAAGGCTTATGGAAGAGGAGATCGATCTGATCCTCCCGTCACATGGCAGGCCGATTCATAATCCCAAGAAGGCGATGGGCATACTGATCGAAAGGCTTGAGAAGCTGGATGAGATCGTGGACTGGCGATCGATCAACCAGCCCAGATCGGGGAGGGGGCTCCAAAAGGTCACGCCCCATATCCTGGTTGATAATGACTCCACCTCCTTCTTCGTCCTCTCCCCCCAGGGCGGCAGAGCTTTCATGGTGGACTGCGGCTACTTCAACTTCGATAAGATCTCCATCCTTCGCGAGCAATTCGGCGTGAAGAGGATAGACTTCATTATCGTCAGCCACTTTCACGACGATCATGTGGCGGGAATAAACAGGCTGCGGGAGGAGTTCGGGGCGGAGCTATACCTTCACGAAAGCATGGTGGATATATTTCTCAATCCCTCAAGATATAATCTGCCCTGTCTCTGGCCCGATCCCATACCTGTGGACAGGATCATAAAGGACGAGGAGGTGATAGACTGGCAAGGATTGAAATTGCTTGCCTTCCATATGCCGGGACAGACCGATTATTCGATGGGTCTCTTCGGGGAGATCGACGGCATCAGGGTGCTTTTCGAGGGGGATAACATCCCCACCCCCAAGCCGGGCTGTGAAATGCGAGGTCAAGTGTGTTGTCGAAATCACCTCTGGCTGGATGGGGGATTCCTTAAAAGCGCCGAGAAGATGATGGAGCTCAATCCACGGCTGATGCTCACATCGCACTGGGATCCGTTTGAGGTGAAGAAGGAGGATCTGAGGAGACACCTCGATTGGGCTAGGAGGCTCAGGGAGATCCTGGCCGAGCTGCTGCCATATGAGAACCCCCAGTTCGGAGTCGATCCCGACTGGGTGTGTATCTACCCATATCAGTCGGAGGTGAGCCCGGGCGGCAGGGTGGAGCTTGAGATCGCCGTTCGAAACCATTTCTCGCGTCCCGCATCGTGTGAGATCAGGATGTCGCTGCCCGATGGGTGGAGGAGCTCCCCTGAAAAAGCCAAGCTGGATCTCCAGCCTCGCTCCATCGAGAGGGCCATCTTCTCGATAGATCCCCCCGAATACGCACAGCCCAAGAGATACATATGCTGTGCGGACGTGATATTCAACGGCCAATACTACGGTCAGCTTAAGGAGGCGATCGTACAGGTTAAAACGGGGTAAAGAGGTTGATATAATGACAAATAGGAGTTATACGAGATATAACTTCCTAATTCGAACCATTCAAGCTATATCTTCGATTTTGGACCCGTCAGGCATCCTGAAAAGGCTCACCGATAACGTCA
>CAZHVH010000455.1:0-3274 GCA_964535855.1 uncultured bacterium | reverse complement strand
GCCGGATCAACCCTCCATTCGGGTCTCATTTGAGGATGGCATTGAGTTTCTGAGGCAACTGCGCGCCACGGACAGGGTGGTTCACATATCGGGTGGCGAGCCGATGATATATTACGATGAGGTGCTCAAGATATGTCAGATAGCCCAAAGGGAGAACGTGCCGCCGCATTTCATCGAGACGAACGCATCATGGTGCGTGAACGATGATATGGCCAGGAAACGATATGAGGAACTGAAAGAGGCCGGAGTAAGAGGGATGTATATAAGCTGCAGTCCGTATCATCAGGCTTTCGTGCTCCCCGACCGATTTGAGAGGGCATATCGGTGGGCGGTGGAGATATTCGGCGAGGAGAACGTCATAGCGGCCTCCCCCTCCAGAAAGGAGCTTGAGAGGATGGCTGAGATAGGACGAAGCGAGGCTCTGCTCGCCGAATACACGCGCAAACACACGCCAAGGCTTGTCGGCAGGGCGGGCGAGGAGCTGGCTAGGCTTCTCCCCGATAGGCCGATCGAAGAGCTCGTGAAGGACACCCTATGGCATGGGGGAACCTCAGGTGAGAAAAGTTGTTGGAAGGAGTTCGACCCTCAGGAGATGTGGGAGATACATATCGATCCTTACGGCAACATCCAAACCTGCTGCGGGATCATCATAGGCAACGCCAATCAGATCCCGCTGCCCGATATGATAGAAAGGGGATTCACCGACAACGAGATCATCAGGATCGTATATGAGGAGGGCCCTTTCGGCCTGCTCAAGCTGGCCGTCAAATTCGGCTATAAACCCAGAAAGGGATATCCTCAAAAATGCAATCTCTGTTGGGAGGTCAGAAAATACCTGAGACCCTTCTTCCCGGGCACGTTCGGCCCGGAGGAGATCTACGATAGATATCAGCCGATGGATCAATAACGCCCGCCGTCAACGGTCCGCCGTCCGCTGTATTCGTCGAAGGCTGACCGTTGACGGCCGAAATTCTTAGGGGGTGAATCCATGAGGAAGGTTAAGGTAGGCCTTGTGGGCTCGCGGTTCGTCTCCGAGATACACATTGAATCGTTAAAACGGGTGGCGTCTGCCGAGGTGATAGCGGTCGCCTCGCCGACCGAAGAGCACGTCAGAACCTTCGCTCAGAAGCACAGCATACCGAATTGGTTCACCGACTACCGCAAGATGCTGGAGATGGATGAGCTGGACATGATCGTTATAGGCGCTCCCAATTACGTCCACGCGCAGATAACGGTGGACGCTGCGGCCGCAGGAAAACATGTCGTATGCGAAAAGCCGCTCTGCATGAACCTGAGAGAGGCCGACCGGATGATAGAGGCCTGCAAAAAGGCCGGCGTCAAGCTGATGTACGCCGAGGAGCTGTGCTTCACTCCGAAATACGTACGCCTGAAAGAACTCGTGGATGAGGGAGCCTTGGGGAAGATCTACCATATCAAGCAGAGCGAAAAACACGACGGCCCACATTCCCCCTGGTTCTGGGACGTGGAGCTCTCCGGCGGCGGCGTAACGATGGACATGGGATGTCACGCGATACAGTTCTTCAGGTGGATGCTCGGAGGCAACCCTAAACCCCTTAGCGTCTACGCTGAGATGGATATATATGTCCACAAGGACAAAACCCGGGGGGACGATAACAGCCTTGTGATAGTTAACTACGAGACCGATTGGGGCGTGGTGACCTGCCTTGCCGAGGAGAGCTGGGCTAAAAAGGGAGGGATGGACGATAAGGCTGAGGTCTATGGATCGGAGGGGGTGGCCTATGCCGATCTCCTGAGAGGCAACTCCATCGTAACCTTCAGCGAACGGGGCTATGGCTACGCCGTCGAAAAGGCGTCGACCACGGTCGGATGGTCCTTCACGATATACGAGGAGGCGTGGAACTATGGATTCCCTCAGGAGATGGAGCACTTCGTGGACTGTGTGCTGAACGATAAGGAGCCTCTCGTGACGGGCGAGGACGGCAGAGCGGTGTTGGAGGTGATCTTCGCGGCATATCAATCGGCCGGGACCGGCAGGAAGGTCGAGTTTCCATTCACCACCGACGCCGAGAAGCCGATAGACCTCTGGAAGAGGAGTTGATATCATGGAGGGATCGACGTTCCCGACGTTTCAGGTTGAGGACGTTCACATCCCCAAAGCTCTGATAGGCATAAACAGCCTGTTAGGATATTCCCACACGAGTCGAGGCAGGGACGCCTGGATACGCAGATACTACGACACGCCCGTCAAGATCGGAAAGCTCTTCGCCTTCTGCATGGAGCGGGGGATGAAGGGGGTGCTCGGACCGATACAGCGCAAATTGGTCGACGCCATAAAGGCCGCCGAGGACCTATCGGGCGAGGGAATGCTCTTTGTGTCGACCACCATCGGTCCTAAAGATGAAATGGCTCAGCAGCTTAAGATGGCCCAAGAGGTTAACACACCCATCTGTTGTCTCCACGGCGGATGGCTGGACAGATGGCCGATCGAGGAGGGGAAGTTCAAAGGACTGGAGGATTACCTCAAGATGATCCGAGATACCGGAATGATCCCCGGAACAGCCTGCCATAACGGGGAAAGGATGAGGTTGGCCCAAGAACTCGGTTACGACCTCCAGCTGTTCGTCATACCGGTCAACAAGATGGGATTTCTGATGAACCCCTCTAAGGAGGTTGTGCTGGAGGCGGTGGCCCAGAGCACAAGGCCGGTTATCGCCATAAAACCCCTCGCCTCGGGTAGATTCGATGAGAACAGGATAGAGGAGTGGCTCAGGTGGACGTATTCGCAAAAGGGCGTCTGTGGGACGGTTATAGGATTCATGAGCGAGGAGGAGGCGGAGGAGGATATAGAGATACTGGAGAGGATACTCATCGGTGAGATGGAATGATCTGGATGCTGCTCCTGGGCATCCTCTGTGCCCCGTCGAAGCTGAACCTTCAGTTAGAGGCGGGGATCGATGGGCTGTGCAAACGGGGTGGATGGGTTGAAACGCTGATCTTGGTGGAGACGGGCGACGAACCGCTTAACGGGAGAATTAGGGCGAGGATCGAGGGGGAGAACATAGCGGCTTTGACCGAGGTGCGTATCCCACCTTATGCCAGGCGCGCTCTCAGATTGAACCTGCCGTCCCCTAACTTCCCCTCTCGGCTTCAGGTGGAGATCGAGGATGAAAGCGGCGAGGTGCTCATCACCCGTAAGGCCGATCTTTATCCGCTGAGGGAACAGGATCTGATCATCCTCCTGGTCTCGGATGTGCGTGAGGATCTGAGCTTCATAGATGGTAAGGTCATATCG
>CAZHVH010000454.1:0-3275 GCA_964535855.1 uncultured bacterium | reverse complement strand
TATCACCGCAAAAGGAGGAAGTAGATGGCAGCGAAGTACGTATACTTCTTCGGCCGTGGGAAGGCTGAAGGCAACGCTAAGATGAGGGATCTTCTTGGAGGAAAGGGCGCCGGACTCGCTGAGATGACCAACATCGGAATCCCCGTCCCGCCCGGTTTCACCATCACCACCGAGGTTTGTAAGCTTTATTACGAAAATAACAAGCGATATCCGGATGGGCTTAAGGAACAGGTGGAGGAAAACCTTCGTAAGGTTGAACAGATCATGGGGGCCAAGTTCGGAGACCCCGAAAATCCGCTCCTCGTCTCCGTTCGTTCAGGCGCCCCGATCTCGATGCCCGGCATGATGGATACGATCCTGAACCTGGGCCTCAACGATGAGACCGTTCAGGGATTGATTAAAAAGTCCAACAATCCCAGGTTCGCCTATGACGCCTATCGAAGATTCGTCCAGATGTTCGGAAACGTCGTGTTGGGCATACCTCACTCCAAATTTGAGGAGCTTATGGATCAAAAGAAGGAGGAGAAGGGCGTCAGATTCGATACCGATTTGGACGCCGAGGACTGGAAGGATCTGGTCGGCAAGTTCAAAAAGCTGATCAAGGATGAGACCGGCAGGGATTTTCCTGAAGATCCTCAGGAACAGCTTTGGATGGCTATCAACGCCGTCTTCGAATCGTGGAACAACGAGAGGGCGATCATCTACAGGAAGATCCACAACATACCCGACGATTTGGGCACGGCTGTCAACGTCCAGACGATGGTCTTCGGCAACATGGGCGACGATTCCGGCACAGGCGTCGCCTTCACGCGTGATCCGGCCACCGGCGAGAAGAAGGTCATGGGCGAGTTCCTCCTCAACGCCCAGGGCGAGGATGTGGTCGCCGGAATCCGAACCCCTCGACCGGTGGAGGAGCTTAAGGAGGTCATGCCGGAGGTCCATGAGCAGTTGATGCAGGTATGTGAGACGCTGGAGAGACATTACAAGGACATGCAGGATATCGAGTTCACGATTCAAAACGGCAAGCTCTTCCTCCTTCAGACCAGAACCGGCAAGCGCACGGGGGCTGCCGCCATCAAGATCGCCGTCGATATGGTGAGGGAGGGCCTGATAGATAAAGAGACGGCCCTTCTCAGGGTTGATCCGATGTCCCTGGATCAGGTGTTACATCCGATGATAGATCCCAACGCTGAGGTCGAGGTGATAGCCAAAGGTCTTCCGGCTTCCCCAGGAGCGGCCGTCGGAAGGGTGGTCTTCGACGCCAAGGTGGCCGAGGAGTGGGCCTCAAACGGCGAGGAGGTGCTTTTGGTCAGGCCTGAGACCTCGCCGGAGGATATAGGCGGGATGCACGCGGCCCAGGGGATACTGACCTCGCGCGGCGGGATGACCAGCCACGCGGCCGTGGTGGCCCGAGGGATGGGAAAACCCTGTGTCGCCGGGGCCGGTGAGGTTCTGGTCGATGAAAGCGCCCGCACCTTCAGGGTCGGCGACATCGTCGTCAAAGAGGGCGATTACATCACCATAAACGGCACAACCGGTGAGGTTATCCTCGGAAAGGCTCCCCTGGTTGAGCCCCGGATAAGCGGCGATTTCGAGACGCTGATGAAGTGGGCCGATGAGTTCCGTCGCCTCGGTGTCCGGACGAACGCTGATACCCCCAAGGATGCCAAGGTTGCCAGAGAATTCGGCGCCGAGGGGATAGGGCTGTGTCGTACCGAGCACATGTTCTTCGAGGGCGATAGGATCATCGCCATGCGCGAGATGATCATGGCCAAGGATGTGGAGGGTAGAAGGGAGGCGCTTGCCAAACTCCTGCCCTATCAGAGGGAGGATTTCATCGGCATATTTGAGGTCATGGACGGCCTGCCGGTCATCATCCGTACCCTCGATCCGCCGCTTCACGAGTTCCTGCCCAGGCGAGAGGAGCTCCTCCAGCAGATAGCCGAGCTGAAGTTCGAGCTTGCAAACTCCAGCACGCTCTCCGATATGGACGAGAAACTCGCTAAGCTCAGGGAGCTGGAGGAGGTGCTCGAAACGGTCGAGAAACTCCATGAGTTCAACCCGATGCTCGGCTTCAGAGGATGTCGTCTCGGCGTCTCCTATCCGGAGGTGACCGAGATGCAGGCCAGAGCCATATTTGAGGCTGCAGCCGAGGTGGCGAAGCGCGGGATCAAGGTCATACCCGAGGTGATGATACCGCTCGTGGGCAACGTCAAGGAGCTCCAGATGCAAAAAGAAATAGTCGACAGGGTTGCCGAGGAGGTCATGCGTGAGAGCGGCGTGAAGTTCGACTACATGGTCGGAACCATGATCGAGGTGCCCAGAGCCGCCTTGACGGCCGATGAGATCGCCGAGGTGGCGGACTTCTTCTCATTCGGAACCAACGACCTCACCCAGATGGGACTCGGAATGAGCAGGGACGACGCGGGCAAATTCCTCGGCTTCTACGTCGAAAGCGGCATCTACGAGAAGGACCCGTTCCAGTCACTGGATCAGGTCGGCGTGGGACAACTCGTGGAGATCGGAGTTAAAAAGGGACGTTCAACCAAGCCAGATCTCGAGATCGGCATCTGCGGTGAGCACGGCGGCGATCCCGACTCGATCGAGTTCTGCCATAAGGTCGGGATGGATTACGTAAGCTGCTCGCCGTATCGCGTGCCCATAGCAAGGCTGGCTGCCGCCCAGGCGGCCATCAGGGAGAAGCAGGCGAAGGAATAGAGTATGGTAAACCATCCTCCAATCAAGGGGCGGATGGCGATCGTTCGCCCCTTGATCAACCCCAATCCTCCCCTTCCGAATCCCGACCGGAATGTGTGATCCGTTCCTCATCGATCAATTAAGGGGATATTTCAGGAAAAGGAATGATGTGGCTTTCGCCTTTCTGTTCGGCTCCCAGGCTAAAGGAACTGCTACACCGAGATCGGATGTGGATGTGGCGGTGTATTTCTATCCGAAGAGGCGCAGGCCGATAGAGTTCGAGGAGGAGATCTACTACGAGGGTGAAGAGGAGATCTGGTCGGATCTGGAGGAACTGCTGAATAGAGAGGTGGAACTGCTAGTTCTGAACAGAGCCCCCGCTACGGTAGCGGATAGCGCTATAAGGGGGATACCCATACTCATCAATGATCCGGGGTTATATGTCGATTTCATGCTGGTGGTAACCTCCGAAGCCATCGATTTCAGGGAGATGATGAAGAGGGATTTCTTGGAGAGATTAAGGTATGAGAGAAGAGCTGAAAGAGAGATTAATAAGACACCTTAGATTCCTGGAGGAG
>CAZHVH010000453.1:0-3276 GCA_964535855.1 uncultured bacterium | reverse complement strand
TGGTCAGGCGACCGGCCAGTATATCCTCATGTGGCACCGCGATTGTATGAAACGCTATCATGGCTTATCCCTCCAAATTGATAAACCTAGAGGAACGAGGAACCAGGAGCGAGGAACTAGGAAAATCAATTTCAGATTGCGGATCTCGAATTTAAATTCGCAATTCGCATTTCGAAATTCGAATTCAACGTAATCCTCGTTCCTTCATCATCGCCTCGTCGATCATCAACTGTTGGGCGGCCTTGCGTAGCCGTTCGCGGCCTGCCAAGAAGCCGTCCAGTAGCTTTTTCTCCTTGCTCTCAACGGGGAGGGTCTCCGAGACGGCCTGGGCCACCCTGTAGAAGGCCTCGCTCCGTCCATAGCCGGTCTTTGCGAGCAGCCCCATCATCTCATCCCTCTTCCCCGCCTCCCAGAAGCGCAGCGCCAGATGAAGCACATCTATCAGCTCCGGGCTTGCGATCTCCACCGCCCTTTGCAGCTCCTCCAGCTTGCGCTCCTGAGGTCCCAGGAGGCGCACGAACTCCCTCTCCTTTTTGATAAAGCTCCCCCTGCGGTTCCACATCTCCGCCAGGTCGATGCCGCAGGAGTGGGCCAGTTTGCGGGCCTCGTCGAAGGGCGCCCTTGCCTCGCCGAACTCCCAGCGGCAGAGCACATAGAAACGGGTCAGATCGGTGATCTCTCCGGCGAAGCCGTCCTTCAGGATCCGGCGAACGGCGAAATCGGTGGCTAGCTTCCTGACGTCCTCCAGCAGTCGATCGGCGCGGATGATCTTCCCCTCGTAGTCCATGACCTTCTCGTATTTGCCGAAGACCTCTATCCCCGATCCGATCGCGGCGATGAAGAAGTCCGCCCCGCCGATACCCTCCTCCCACAGACGTTCCAGTTTCCGGTCCAGGTGGCGACGTAGCTCCTCCCGCACCTCGTTGTAGAAGCCGGTAGGCCGCCGTTTCATCTTGCGGGCGACGATGTAGAAAGAGGAGGCCAGCGCAGCAGACCGCTGTGCTCGCAGGCGGGATTGCATCTCGGTGTCGATGGGCCAGGCACCGCTGACCACCAGGCCGGAGTCCAGCAGGGCGTTGACCACCGTCTCCCAGCCCGCTGTGGACTTGTGGGTGTAGACGATGAGGGCGATCCCGCCCGGCTTGAGCACCCGGTGTATCTCGCGGAAGGATTGAGCCAGCATCTCCTCAAAACGCCGCTTGCCCGCCTCTGCACCGCCCTCTTCCAGAGTATAGGCCACGATCTCCTCGCCCTTAGGCGTCAGCGGCGTGGCGAACAGGTCGGGGTAGAGGTGGCCCACGGTCCGCTTCAGCCAGACGTAGAAGAAGTCGGAGAGATAGGAATAGGGCACGTTGTCGTAGTAGGGCGGGTCGGTCAGCACGGCGTCGAAGTGATTGTCCGGGTAAGGAAGGCGGGTGGCGGAAAGGTGAGTAACAGCAGCAGGCTTAGATTGAGTATTAACTATTCCTTCAAGGGCTCTCACTACTTGCTTTAACATACTTCTGAAGGTACCTTGCGATGTTGGTGATAATAAGCTCAATTCAAAGTAATCCCATGTCATCGGAAGAGCTTGCCGGGCGAATGTATTACAGGTGTTTTCCACGTGATTAAACCACCTGACGAGAGTGCTTTCGAAATCTGAACAACGGCTGATAATTTGTCCCAAATACGTTACCACCGCCCGCGCAAAATCTTCCAGGTAGCCACGGGCGAGCATCTCCTCATGCGCCCGGCGCACCTGCTCGGCGAAGGTGATCAGGGCCAGCTTCTGACGGGCGTTGAAGAGGGAACCCCAGGTGGTCATGCCGTATCGCTGGATGCGAAACCCCAATGTGCCTACCGGGGGCAACGGCTCATCCGGCACCGGGTCCAGGCCCCACTCCAGCATCAGGCGTTCACGTTTTTCGGCCAGGGCCTCTTCGGCGGCGCGGTAGGCATCCAAGTCAGACTCGGTGGGAAGGCGGTAGAACTTGCCCTGCACGCCCCGACGGGTTGTCACCACGGCGACCATCCGCTGGCCGGCCTTCCCCTCCTGGAAGAGCCTGCGGGTGGTTTTGGCATCGATGGTCCCGCCGCAGACGGGACAGGTGACCACAGCCCGCGAGACGGTGCCCCTGGAGGGATCAAAACCTTTGGGCCATGGGGTATATTGTAGGGGCGAGGCATGCCTCGCCCCTACAACGCGTTTGCCGCGGGCGACGATCTCGAATTCCACCCGGCCATCACGCACCACGGGGTGCAGGGCGATGTAACGATCGTTTTTCTTGGACAGCCAGAACTGGCGCATGAGGGGAACTGAGGCGCCGCAGGCGGGGTTCTGGCAGGGCAGGGTGCGTGCCCAGATGTAACCCACCACGGTCTCATCGACGTCGGCGGGCGGGTAGAATTCGGATAGCTCCTCCCGCGCCCGTTCCAGCACCCAATCCCCCCACCGTTTGACCGCAGCCAACAGCGGGTTGAAATTCATGGCGTTTATTGCGTTATTGCGTTGAGCGTTTGTTGTGTTGAGGGCGTTATGACGGAATAGCTCGGAGCGCGATGAGGAGAGCAGCTCCGCGGGCATCTCCTCAAAAGGTCGTCCGTATCTCTGAGGATACTCCAGCGTCGCCTTGAGGATGAGCACGGCCACAGGGTTGTATTCGCCGGCATAGGTCTCACATCCCAGCCGCAGGGCTTCAAGGGGGATGGATCCGCCGCCGGCGAAGGGGTCGAGAACCTTCGGCGGCGGCGCACGACCGGATTCGATATCCTCGGCCGTCACGGTGCGACCCAGCTCGCGGCTCAGTCGTTCGGCGTGCGCTCTGTAGATATCGCGCCGGACTTTCTCAAGAAGGTGAGGGTTGAGCGAGTTCTCCCACTTGCTCAGATCCACGATGAACTGGCGCCCCTTTTGCCATTCCTCGGGCGTCTCAGGAGGCGGCACCAGGGCGGCGTAGGTTGTGGCCCGCGAGGACGCCAGGGGCCGCCTCGCCCACCAGATATGAAGCGTGCTGATATGTCCGTGGCGGATGTTCTTCTCCCTCACCGATTGCTCGCTTACCTCCCGCACGGGGAAGGTCTCCTCGATCAACCGGCGATCACGTTCGATCATTTCATCCTCTCCTGTAAACTGTGGTTTCCTAGACCTATACTGAGATACTTACAGGTGATCTCATACGCCTTTCTCGCCATCCGTAAAGCCGATTCCGCATCTTCCCTCGTGGGCATACCCTCCGGCAGCGAGCCAGGCAACGCATCGGGATAGCGGGTGGAGATCTCTGTGCCTCGCTGAGCATC
>CAZHVH010000452.1:0-3280 GCA_964535855.1 uncultured bacterium | reverse complement strand
CTTGATTATCGGTCGCTGAATCCAATATCATTTTAGACATCTCGGAATCAAGTGTGACTTTGGGGGTGAAACATGCCTTCAACGAACGTGATTTTCATCCTGACGGACGATCAGGGGGTATGGGCCGCCGGATGCTACGGCAACCCGGAGATCCGAACCCCGAACATAGACCGGATCGCCGCAACAGGTGTGAGGTTCGAGAACTTCTTCGTCGTCACCCCGGTCTGTTCACCCAGCCGCGCAACGCTTCTAACCGGACGTATTCCATCGCAACACGGGGTACACGATTGGATCAGAGAGGGCAATGTGGGCCCTGATGCCATACGCTATCTGGAGGGCGAGCTCACTTATACGGACATCATGGCTCGACACGGTTGGACCTGCGCCATCAGCGGCAAATGGCATCTCGGAGACAGCCAGATACCACAACACGGCTTCACACATTGGTTCGTTCATCAGAGGGGCGGAGGGCCCTATAACAACGCCCCGATGGTTCGCAACGGCCAGCTCGTAAACGAACCGGGTTACATAACCGACGTCATAACAGACGAAGCGTTGATGCTCATCGAACGGTATGCGGGGGATGGGATCCCGTTTTACCTGAGCGTCCATTATACGGCTCCGCACAGCCCGTGGACCGGTCATCCTCAGGATATCGTCGATTCCTATGACGACTGTCCGTTCGAATCGTGCCCTCAGGAGCCGAGACATCCATGGGCCATCGGGCTGACGGATCGATGCCTGGGGAACAGGGAAATGCTGAAGGGATATTTCGCCGCCGTAACGGCGATGGATATGAACGTGGGGCGTATACTGGATAAGCTCGAGGAGCTCGGCCTGCGTGAGAACACCCTTGTGATCTTCATGAGCGATAACGGCTTCTCCTGCGGCCATCATGGGTTCTGGGGCAAGGGAAACGGCACGGCCCCGCGCAACATGTATGAGAACTCGATCAAGGTGCCCGCCATATTCAGCCATCCGGGCGTGATACCTGAGGGACGTGTCGAGAAGGCGATGGTCTCAGCTTACGATTTCATGCCTACGCTCCTCGAATACCTCGATCTGCCCATACCTGATGATCGAAACCTCCCCGGTAGATCTTTCCTGCCCCTTCTTCTGGGCAGGGGAATGGATGAGAGGGAAAATGTGGTGATCTTCGACGAATATGGCCCCGTACGTATGATCCGAACGCGGGAATGGAAATACGTCTATCGCCACGCACACGGACCTCATGAGCTTTACGATCTGGTGAACGATCCCGATGAACGGAGGAATCTGGCCGATGATCCCAACTATTCGGATAAAATCCGTGAGCTGAAATCGATGATGGACGAGTGGTTCGCCCGATACGTAAACCCGAACAGGGATGGTTTGAGAGAGGACGGTTACGCCATGGGACAGGTTAGATTCATAAAGTAGGGGCGAAAGATCTTTCGCCCAAGGAGGAACCGAGATGGAACCTGAACTGATAGCCGATTACAGGTGTGTGACGGGTGAAAACCCGCTTTGGCATCCCATCGAGAAACGGCTTTACTGGATCGACATCCCCACGGGCAGGATCTTCCGGTATGATCCCGCGGCCGGTGAGCATGAGCAGTTTTATGAGGGCGAGGTCATAGGCGGTTTCACCATCCAGGCTGACGGCTCTCTGCTCCTCTTTATGGCAAGAGGGGCGGTTAAGATCCTGCGTGATGGGGAGTTGATCACGATCATCGACGAGATACCGGATGAGCGGGAGTCGCGGTTCAACGACGTCATCGCCGATCCGGAGGGACGGGTCTTCTGTGGAACTATGTCAACCAGGAGCCGGCCCGGCAGGCTTTATCGGCTGGAGAGAGATGGAAGGTTGACGAAGTTGCTCGACGGCATCGGAACATCGAACGGATTGGGATTTACCCCCGATCGTAAGGGTCTATATTACACCGACTCCCGTAGGCGTGAGATCTATCTGTTCGATTATGACCGAGAGACGGGGGAGATCACCAATCAGAGGGCGTTCGTCAGGGTTCCGGAGGGCGAAGGCGTTCCGGACGGGATGACGGTGGATTCTGAGGGCTATGTCTGGTCGGCGCGCTGGGACGGCGGCTGTTTGGTGCGCTATGCCCCGGATGGAAACGAGGAACGCCGGATATATTTCCCCGCCAGGAAGGTCTCAAGCCTCACCTTCGGCGGTGAGGATTATACCGACATTTACGTGACAACCGCCGGCGGGAACGATAAGGAGAACGAGGGGTGGGGCGCCGGGGCTCTGTTTCGGATCAACCTCGGCATAAAAGGCGTGCCTGAGTTCTTCTCCAGAATCTCTCCCGCATAGCTTAAGGAGCCGGGAAAGCGTAGAGCGCAGGGGGTCGAGCGTAAAACACCCCGTTCAATCCGCCTTACGCTCTGCGCTTCTCCGTTCTGACCTCTCGGATCTCCGCTACACTTAACGATAACGCTCATATTATCTCTGACCTCTCCCCCATCCCCTCTCCGACACGGAGAGGGGAGTTTACCCTATCCCTTGCTGAAGCGCTTCCTCCGTTCGAGAAGGATTCCCCCTTCCCCTGTGGGGAAGGGGGACAGGGGGTTAGGTCGCTTACCGGTTGATCAATCAGGAAATTTTTTCCTAAAGTCCGTCGATCTCTTATCCGATAAAGAGGGCGAAGCGCAGAACTCAAGTTTTGGCTGCTAAAGGTTTAAAGGTTTTCAACCGATAAGAGTTTCGGCGGCCGAAGGGAATCGGCTGCTCCGGAAAATTCAATTCAAGGGAGGAATGGGAGATGAAAGGGAGTTTCAAGGTTTCAACACGGAAGGCGATACCGATCCTGATTTTGGGTCTCGCCGCGCTGCTCCTGAGCGGCGTCTACGGGTGGGCTGCTACGTATACATGGCAAGGAGGTACCAGTAGTGATTGGGCTACAGGCAGTAACTGGGACCAAGGAAGCGCGCCTGGAGCTACTGATGATGTTGTTATTCCCTCCTCTGGAGTTACCAACTGGCCGGTTATAAGTAGCGCTGTTACGGTTGCGAGCGTCACCATACAGGATATGAGCGGTGCTACCGATGCTCTTAAGATAGACGCCACAGCCGGAGATGCCTCCTTGACGATCAGCGGTAATCTCAGCATAGGGTCAAACGCTACCCTGATGGTATATGAAAATACCGGAGCTGGTTCCTTAACCGTCCAGGGTTCCACCACGATCAACGGAATCCTGCAGTTCGGCAATGGGAGCAATGCAGCAGGCGATATCACTCTCAGCACTACGACCGTAGGAGCTAGCGGCCAGATCTCCGTCGC
>CAZHVH010000451.1:0-3291 GCA_964535855.1 uncultured bacterium | reverse complement strand
GCCCAGTATAACTCGATCGAGGAGATCGAAAGGAACTACACGTGGCCGACCGCCGATTGGTTCGACTATTCCGTCATACCCGATCAGATCAAGGGCAAGGAGATGTATCCCATCAGGGGCGGAGGCTCTGAGCCGTTCCTGACCTACAAGAACCTTCGCGGGATGGAACAGGCATATATGGATCTGATCCTCAATCCGGATCTGGTTCATTACTGCCTGGACAAGCTCTTTGACTTCTGTTATGAGAACACGCTCCGCATATATGAGCAGATACCCGGTAAGGTGAACATCTCATATGTGGCCGAGGATTTCGGCTCACAGGAAGGGTTGCTGATATCCCGCGAGCACATAAGAGAGTTTTTCATACCGCGGATGAAACGTATGATAGACCTGGCCCATCAGGCCGGGGCGTATGTCTTCTTCCACAGCGATGGGGCTATAAGGGAGATCATACCCGATATGATCGAGGCCGGAATAGACGTTCTCAACCCGATCCAGTGGCGATGTAAGGGGATGGATCGCAAGGGGTTAAAACGGGATTTCGGCGATAAGGTGATCTTCCACGGCGGTGTCGATAATCAGTATACCCTCGCCTTCGGAACCCTCGAGGAGGTGCGTGAGGAGGTGATATACAACATCCAAGTCCTGGGGGAGGGGGGAGGTTATATCCTGGCGCCGTGTCATAACATCCAGGCGGTCAGCCCGCCTGAAAACGTGGTCGCCATGTACGAAACCGGATACGAATACGGATGGAACTGAGATCGAGGAGGAGAGGATGAACGATATAATCAGGCCGCTGATCGTGCCCATGTATACCCCGTTCGACCGGAACGGCACCTTGGACGAAAGGGGTGTAATTGAGCTGATAGGATGGCTCATCGGAAAAGGCGTCCGATCCTTCTACGTGCGGAGCGGTGTCGGCGGGAAATGGCTGATGGGAATGGAGGAGGTGAAGAGGCTTGCCGAGCTATCCGTCGAGGCTGCCAAAGGTAAGGCCAAGATCATCGTCGGATGTGAGGGCGAGTGGGACGGCGATCTGAGAGGACGGCCCGATCCCGAAACCTATCTGAGCCAATCATGCGAGTTGGCGTCATATGTTCAGGATATCGGCGCAGATGGTGTGTTTCTGACCATGCCGTTCGCCCTCAAACCCGGACCGAGTGAATCATCGGTCGATATCTCGCTCAGATATTTCGCCGAAGTCCGCCGCTCCACTTCCCTTCCTATACTCCTTCATCAGATGAGAAACGTCCCGGAGGAGTTCAAGCTCAGCTCGGATATGCTGGAGGGACTGCTTGCCCTAGGCGGATTCGTTGGCATCAAGGTCTCAACTGATAGCGCGAGTGAGCTGAGAAGATTTAGTGAGATGGTGAGGGGGAGGGATTTCGCCCTCATATGTGGCAACGAGGCTCTGTGGCTCGAGGGGATCAGGATGGGGGCGATATCCGTCATCGGCGGCGGCTGTAACGTCTATCCTGAGATCATCAGGGCGGTCTGGGATAAATTCCAGGCCGGCGACGAAGAAGGTGCGCGGGAAGCACAGGATGCCGTCATCGCCGCCCTGAAAGCCACCGGAGAGCTTTCAGGGATCATCTGGAGGCAGTATCTGATCCGAAAGGGCGTGAGGATGGAACCGTATGATCGATCGGGCAACGAGCCATATCCCGAAACCGTCGTCGACGAATTTGAGGCGAAGGTGGACGGGATCGTTCGGCCATATCAGAGGTGATCCCGGCGGACCCGCCGCGCGCCCAGGATGATCCATACCAACACGCAGAGGCCTAGGATGGCGGTGAGGAAACATGTGTCGTATATGCCCAATAACGGTATCAGGAAAGCGCTCGTTAGAAAAGCTCCGAGGCAGGAGCCGAAAAGATCCAGGCCGTATAGCAGCCCGACCACCTTCCCCACACGCGGGAGACCTGCCAGGATGATGTCGTTGGCGAGGGGGAACTGAAATCCCCCTATGAACCCGGCGACGATCGGGAGGAGGGAAAAGGCGGTCTGGACGCTCAAAAACGCGGGTTTGCCGCCCCCGAAGCGGGCTAGGAAGGCTATCACAAGCGCCAGCATCAACGGATACAGGCAGATTGAAACCTGAACCCAGATGTACGCCCTGATCTTATCGCGGAATTTGCTCATCCATCCGCTCACCGCCCAACTGCCGAAGACAAGACCGATCATAAAGGAGGTCAGAATGATGCTGAGCTTATAGTAGACATAGCCGTATAGAACTTGGAAGGCCAACATCACCACAACCTGAAAGGAGATCTCCGAAAATCCGGTCGTCCCGATGGAAAGCGCTATCCCACCTATGCCCTCACGTCCAAACCTCCTCGTCAAGAGGAATCCGGCCGCCGAAACGATAAGGATCAACGCCGCCAAGTGCCAGATTTTTATCCCCGCGACCCATCCTGCCAGCCTTCTTCCCTCTGTCCTCTGTCTGAACTGCGAGCTCCACAACGCCATATCGTAGAAATATCCTATCGGCCGATAATCCCTGTTCAGCCTCACCTCGCCAGGTTTTTCGAGCACTTTCCTGAGATAGCCCACCCTGTCCGGCGTGAGGCGGTAGGGGATGTAATATTCGCTGACGAAGAGGGTTTGAATCTTCCTCTCCTTAAGCCTCGAGATCAGAATGGCGGGGTTCAGTGTCAAATTCCGGCCGTCGGGTTTCTGGCCGATGATGAAATTCACCCCTCCGGGCAGAACCACCACGTCGGGGAAAACCTTGAGCATGGTTCTCTGTATGGATCTGAGAAGCTCTCTCTGCTCGAAACTCAGGTAGTTTTCCGATGAGGTTAAGCTCAGGGATATGATCCCACCCGGGTTCAGTATCCGTCCGGCCTCCTTGAAGAACTCCAACGAGTAAAATCTATTCAGCATTGCGGTATGTGGGTCGGGGAGATTGATTATGATCACGTCGAACCTCTCCTTCGCCCTTTTGATGAAGAACCTGGCATCGGTATGAATGAGTTTAACCCTCGGATCGTTCAGGAACTTCAGTTCATCTCTGAGATATCTGCGGGCGATGCGAACAAGGGTGGGATCGAGCTCGATGTAAATCAATTTCCCTATCCCGTGCTTTAACACCTCATTCCCGCTGCCGTTAAGCCCTCCGCCGATGAGCAAAACGTTTTTGGGATGAGGATGCTCGAGCATCACGTAATGGACGCTCTCCTCGGCCGAAAGCCTATCGCCGGAGGTGAAAACCCATATGCCGTTCTCGAAGAAGTTATACTGTGAATCGTAGGAGGTGACGACGATATTGCCGTAGACCGAGTTCCTGTT
>CAZHVH010000450.1:0-3293 GCA_964535855.1 uncultured bacterium | reverse complement strand
CGGGTTGTCGTTGGATATCGTTCCAGGTCAGGAACTTGACCCCTTTCACCTCGACGCTCCGGCGTAGCGGACCTATGATCTCCGTCCAGGCCCTCTCATCGGGCTCGCCCCAGAGATCATGGTTCGTCGGCAGAGCTAAAATAGGTATCGAGCTATCCTTCACCAACTCGGCGAACTCACGGAGCTCGGAGGCTTTACCCGCACAAACCAGATCCCCTGTGGCCAGGATCAACTCCGGTTTAGGTGAGAGCATCTCCAGCTCCTCAAGGGCCCAACGAAGGTTCCAAGCGGCCTCCTTCGGATTAAGCCCCTCGCCGACATGGATGTCAGTCAGTTGAGCGAAGTAGAGTTCTCTTTTAGTCACGGCATCCCTCACTGGAGATATCCTTAAGTGATAACTATTTTAAATCCCGGATGATCCCCGCGTCAACCCACCATCGGCATTCGAAGCGGAGATATCAACTATCCCCGATTCCGTGGGAACGCCGATGGCGGAAAACCCCTCCTCAAGCCACTTCCGGGGAACCATCTCAAAGACGATAGCCCATTTGACCATGATGGGGACGACCAATTGCGAGGGCAGGCAGAAGTCAGCCATGGGCTTTCTGTGGGCGTCCGCCTCGATGGAGACCTGCTCGTAGGCGGTGAGCGTTCCAACGGCCTGGTGATGAACGAGGTGAGCGTAAAGGGCCGTGAGGAATTTCCGCCTTCTACCTCGGAGCAAAAGGCCGAAGGCGAGGTGGGCAAGCGGCCAATCGTCGAGCCAATCCATGAATCTCGTCATGCCCAGAAGCTCTCCGCCATGCAAGGCCCTGTAGTCGAGGATGTAGTCGCAGATTTCGGGCGGGAGAAGACCTGAAGAGAGCATCTCCGGCCAGTAGCGGTAGTTGGTGTAAGAGGCGAAGGTGTCCTGTGTCATCCTCTCAAAGGGCTTGACGCCAGGGGCGGGAGGGACAAATGGGGGGGTCACGCTTTCATCAACCGAGCGGCGTATGATTTGCAAAGTCTTCTCAAGCAGTTGACGGGCAAACCTCTCCATCTCCTTCGCTTGATCGGGATTGGAATCCGCCAAGATCCGGGCGAGATCAAGGAGCCCCCTCACACTCCAGAGGTTCCCGGAGAAGAAGGACATCCTGTGTGTCTCGAAGGTATCGGCCTCCGCGGGACCGGTGAGAAGGCCGTTTTCATCCCTCTCCGGCCAGCGGAGGAGGAAAGCGGCGATCCTTTCAAGTTCAGGGAGAACATCACGGAGCCATCTCCCGTCCCTCGTTAATCTATAAACCCTTGTGGCGAGCGAGAGCATCTGGCCGTATTCTGAGATCGCCGGCCCATAGTAGTCGAAGGAACCGTCGGAATTGACGAACCTATCGAGGTAGTAGGTAAGCCTCCTTTTCGCCTCATCGAAGAGACCCCACTCAAGCAGACAGAGGACGAGGCTCAACGTTGCAGGTGGAAAGGAGTCGTGTCGTCCCTCAGCGTAGCGCCTCACGCCATATTTGGGATGTGGTCCGATACAGGCCGAAAGCGCCCTTGCGATGGCGACCTTGCATGCCCTCTTGAGGAGAGGGTCGGGAATCTCCAGCCGCATGGCCTCATCGAAAAGGTTTTCCCATCTATCCCGAACGCGCCCCAAGGCCGCCTCGAACTCGTCAGGCGAAATATGGGAGAAAGAGGGCAGAAGTTTGAGAGCAACAGATCCTTTCTCGACAGATCTAAGCATGACGAATAGATCCTCACCTTCAACTAGGGCGATTTCCTCGAAGATCAATTCTCCCTCCCGGTCGAGGAACAAAAGCCTCGGAATGGGGAGATCGTCCACGAGATCGTGCTTGACCTCGGTAGGTGGCTCTGGAAGATCAAGATACCTTGTGGGGTCAAAGGAAGGCTCAGGCGGAGGCCCGATCTTCCCATCGGGCTCGACGATGGCTTTGAGTTTTGAATCGGGATCGCCCACGAAGGTGTATCCCACGAGCGGGGGAAGCATGGGGAGAATCCTTTCAAGATCGGGCTCATCCGTGGCCTCCAGGGAATTTCTCGCTAACCCCTTTAGCCTCATAGCTCCCCTCCCTGTAACTTTGAGTTCATCGACGTTTTCTCCGTCATATTATCTCACCTCACTTAAGCGGATAATTGTTCTCTATCATCCCTGAGGTTTGCATATCGGAGTATGCATCGGCGGTGATTCCGTGAGCTCTTAACGCGTTCATAGCTTCAGCAATAGCTGAAACCTCATCGGAGTCGTTATACTCCCTCACGATACCGTTGAGGTCGGCGGTGAAGTAACCGGCGACGAGCTTCTCAAATCTCGGCAACAGTTCATCGTTCCAGGCGGTGATAGGCGGTTCGTTCCAGCGGCGCTTCAAATCCCGCCAATTGATAGCGTTCGCCTCAAAGGATGTCCACTCGCACCGAACGAGCTTCGGCTCATGTCTCCGGAGTCTTTGCCGCAGATCATCAGCGATGATGCGGAACCACGGCCTGTAAAGAAGCGCCATAAGTTCGTAAACGCCGTTTAAAAACGCCCCACACCTGCCCCGTATCTCACGTTCAAGTTGCGGCGTCATCCCGATCCGTTCCCCCACCGTCGTGAGCATGTCACGTAGACGATAATCCGGGCGTGTCGCCCAAACACGTTCGATCTGAGCGAGGATGAAATCACATTCCATCGCCGCCCGCTCGAATCGTTGGACTGTCCCCCGAGCCCGTTCGCTATCATATCGCCCTTTCGCGAACTCCCGCGTAGCGGCGAAATATGCGCTGTGCATGCGGATGAGCGGGAACTTGAAGAGCTCCGACGCGTAGGCGTGGAAAACGCCCACAAGGTAGTTGCGATACAGCAGGTTATCACGCTCATACTGCGCCGCCTTCAGCGCGAGTTGGACGGCACGCTCAAGCGACCTGCAATCACGCCATTGGGTGTATCTGTCCCAATGCGCTTGAACGCACGGGAAACACAGAAGAGCGATGTGTCGATACACGGGACAGAAGCTGCTGATATATGGGTCGGTGCGGAACTCGTAATGTTCAAACGCTTGAACCATCGCTCGCGTGCTTTCAAGCATAAGCTCCTGTGAACGCTCGCCATATCTCCGCGCGACATAATAGCGCAAGAACTCGTCAACCGAGTCAAACTCAAACGGGTTCCACGCGAGCTTCCAGTGCCATTGCCTGTAGAGCGGCTCCACCTTCGTGATCTCGGGCTTCATGCCCCAGCCGATGCAGTTTGAACCTTCGTGCGTCAGGACGTCCCGGGCGTATTCGAGCAGCTTGGAATACGGCGTCGGAGCGAAGTA
>CAZHVH010000449.1:0-3298 GCA_964535855.1 uncultured bacterium | reverse complement strand
CTGATAGAGAACATCGGCGCGGGGAGGATACTCTTCGGGACGGGTATACCGTTCAAATATCCGGGCCCATCGCTGCTCAAGCTGGAGGTGCTGGAGATAAGCGATGAGGAGAGGGAGATGATAAGGTGGGGGAACGTCGCCGACCTGCTTGGAGGCTTCTCTTGAAGGGGGGAGCGGTCCCGGGGGTGTCATCGAGAGCTGTCCTTCTGGGGGCGTTTTTCTCAGCCCTCCTCGCCCTTCTCGTCCCCTACACCGACATCTACATGAAGGCCTCGGAGCTGAGCGGCTGTCATTTCGGTGTCGGCCCCATCTCCCTCTTCCTGTTCCTCACTACTCTCCTCAACCCTGCCCTCAAAGTCATCTCACCCCGCCTCTCCCTCAGCCCCTCTGAGCTTTTGGTCATCTTCTGCATGATGCTCGTGGCGGTCGGGATACCCAGCTACGGGCTTACGGCCCAGCTCCTGCCGGCCATCACCGCCCCCTTCTACTATGCGGACGAGACGAACGAGTGGAGGGAGATATTCCACAGCTATCTGCCGGATCAGCTTTTCGTTAAGGAGGTGTCCGCTCTGAGGATGTTCTACGAGGGGACGAAGGGAAACCCGATACCGTGGGGTGAGTGGCTGGGTCCGCTGCTGTGGTGGGGTCTTTTGACGGCGCTCCTCTACACCTTCATGTTCTGCCTCAGCCTCCTGATGGAGAGGAGGTGGATAGAAGAGGAGAGGTTGAGCTTCCCACTGGTTCAGCTCCCGATAGAGATAGCCCGATCCGAGAGGGGCTCAGGTCTGCTTAATCCGTTCTTCAAAAACCCGCTCGTGTGGGTTGGGTTTTCCATACCGGCCCTGATACACACGCTCAATGGGCTTCACTTCTACTTCCCGAGCTTCCCCCATGTGAATCTGAGGCCCAGGATAAAGGTCTTCGAGGGGACACTCCTCTGGCCGTTCAACAGGTATTGTTTCGTCTATTTCTCCGTGATAGGGTTTTCATACCTCCTCACGACAGAGGTCTCCTTCAGCGTGTGGTTCTTCTGGATGCTCTGGAGGCTCCAGATCTGCGTGGCATCGGCGCTCGGGGTAGGGACGACGTTCAACAACGTTGGGCTCGGTCAGTTCGGAGGCGCTTTTCTGACCCTCGTCTTGGGGACCCTTCTTTCGGCGAGATCATACCTGATGCGGATGATCGCATCCTCGCTCAGGTCCGGGGATGAGGGATACAGGCTTGCTCTCCTCGGCATGGCTCTTTCGGGCATCGGCATAATCGTTTGGTTTTCAGTCTGGGGGATCTCACTCTGGTATTCCGTCCTGCTGTTAGGCCTCTTTCTCTCCCTATGCATAGGGCTTGGGAGAGCGGTATGTGAGAGCGGGATGCTCTTCGCAAAGGCTCTGGACACCGTCACCCCCTCCACTTTGCTCAACCCGATGGTAGGGACCAGGAGTATAGGTCCGCAGAGCCTCTCCCTCACGACCGCTGTCGAATACACCTTCATGTTCGACCTCAAAACCTTCCTCTTCCCCGCCCTGATGCAGTCGCACAGAGTCGCTCGTAGCCTGAGGCTTCTCCCGGGCCGTTTCATCCCCCCGCTCGCCCTTGCCGTTTCCCTGAGCGTTCTGATCTCGATCCCCTTTAGCCTCCTTCTCACACACAGGTTCGGCGGGTGTGAGATGGATCAGTGGTTCTACAACAGAGGCCCCCGATACATCTATTCGGTGTTAGCGAGAAGTATATCGTATCCAGAGGGGGTTGATGTGGGCTGGTGGGTCTCGGCTGCATGCGGGGGCGTTTTCACAACAGCCCTGATCCTTTTGAGAAGAGCGATATGGTGGTGGCCGCTTCACCCCATCGGTTACATCCTGGCTCAGTCCTGGGAAACGGAGAGGATATGGTTCTCCTTCTTTCTAGGCTGGCTTTTCAAGAGGAACATACTCAAGTTCGGCGGGCCAAAGCTTTTTAGGAGAGCGAGGCCGTTCTTCTTCGGTTTGATCTTCGGCGAATACGGGATGGCTGCGATATGGCTCTTGATAGATACGCTCTTGGGAAGGGAGGGGCATAAGGTCTTTCCCTGAAAGGTCATGGGGTTTCCTCCAAATCGCTCATGGAATGCTATCCCCAAACTTTTCGAGAGGAGATCAGGCGCCGAGATTTTTTGCTTGTTTTCAAAAAGGAGGTGATTGCGGTGGCACCGAAGGCTTTGCGGCCCGTCGTTTTGGTCCTCCTTGCCCCCTCAAGCGAGGCGGGTGAGTTCAAAGGGCCCAAGCTGAACGAGAAGTTCTGGGTCGTGAAGAAGGTCGGGGACGCCGTCAGGAGATATGGCTTGAGGAACGTCGGCATCCTGGAGACGAAGTCCGTCATGGAAGATCGGTTCTACCGGGAGAGACTGGAGAGGAAATTCGGCCTGAAGGTGCTCTTGCCGGATGATGAGGATAGGGAAAAGGTTCACCGTATCATCTGCGGCGAACTGTGGAGGGGAAAGATTAAGGAGGAATTACATCGCTCCTACATAAGGATCGTCGAGAGGCTTACGGAAGGGGGCGCTGAAGGGATAATCCTCGGCTGCACGGAGATAACGCTACTTCTGAAACCGGGTGACGTTGCCCTCCCCGTTTTCGACACCACCCGTCTCCACGCCGAGGTAGCGGTTGACCTGGCGTTGAAGAGTTGGCAAGCAGGGAGGCACAAGGGCTTTGTTGCGTGGCCGGAAGAGCTATCGGACGACCTACACCATGAACAGCCCCCACTACGGTGAGGCCACCTTCCCTGTCGGTGTGGTGCGCAAGTACAGCAAAGGGCGATATGGCCGGCACGGAGTGGAGTGGTTTGCCTACGTGTTACTCGGTTGTGTTCGAACACCTTTACACCAGATCTATCAGGAGTATCGTCTACGCTTCGGCATTGAATCCACCTACCGGTTGATGAACCGGGTTCGTGCCCGCACCAGTTCTCGTAGTCCCGGTTTGCGCTTGCTCTTGGTGGGCATTGCCATGAGCTTGGTCAACATTTGGGTCTACCTGAAATGGGCTTATCTGGGTTGGCCCAGGCGTGGCGGACGGGAGGTGTGGGCTGAGTTGTTCCCATTGACTATGTTCAAGCAGTTCTTGCTTGAAGGGATCAAGGAGATCTATGGCGCCGTATGCTCCATCTCATTGCCGAGAGATGGCACCGCGATGAACCGGATATGACTTTTCTCAGGTACTGATAATCTCTGATGGGGCGAGGTGGGTGGACAGCAGGATAGTTCCTCTGCTTCCCGATTCTATCCAGATATTGGATTGGGCACATGCAGTTGAGCACCTTTGGG
>CAZHVH010000448.1:0-3301 GCA_964535855.1 uncultured bacterium | reverse complement strand
GAGAGACCTATTATCCCCCAGAATCCGCCCATGAAGAAATCGCCCAGGATCAGTCCCAGGAAAAAGGGAAGAAATCTCCTGTAAGTTTTAGCACCGCCGTGTTTGAGCGCTGCGTATTTCAAAATACATCCCAATAGGGTCGGGAACCAGACCCAGTGGATGGTTCTGCCGGTATAGGCGGCGGCATATCCCACGGGATGGAAGATCCACCATAGGAACCTCAGGCGCATGAAGGTCAAAAAGAGCGTAAAACCCGCTCCCAGCGCCACGAATTGCAATCCCACCCAATCCACATCACGGGGATTTACGAGGATGGATCTGAGCTGAACAAACGGAATATGCGGCATCGATCTGACACGCCAATTGTTGAGTATGTTTCCGCCGAACCTGTATATGGTCCTGAGGGCGGCGAAATACGCCAAGGCTAACCCTATGACCGATCCCAGCATCACGCCCAAAAGCAACCTGCGGGGATTTATCCCCGCATATTGCGCCAATCTAAATCCCTCAAGCTGGCTCGGCATGACGGACATCACGCCCCTCATCTCGCCCGTCATGAAGAAGTAATGCGAGAGGACGGTTAGATTTTTAGGGCCCAACCCTCTCGTCCCTCGAACGGCGAGCATCAGATCCTGCACGGTCATCGGCCCATGAACACATCCCAACCCGGCCTGAACCCTCATCCTTGTCAGGGATAGGGCGAAGAGGGAAAAAAGGAGAAAGAAAACGGCGGCTGCACCGAACGTCATCCCTGCCGCCACGCTCCATCCTACGAGAAAGAATACGCTCCCTAGATATCCTAAAACCGCCCACCTATAGGGTAGCGGTTCATCCGAGTCATCTATCCTCTTATCCCCCAGAAAAGCTCGCTTCAAAACCGAAATTATATGCCTCCAGGCAACAGCAAGGCTTATAAGGGCTATGGCCAGGAAAGCCCCTCCTCCCTGTTGCTCGACAAACGGAAATTGCGCCAAGGAGGAGCTGCTTTTACCGGTCCAGCCGACGGCCGAGCCGAATATCATCTGCGCCTTGGAAAAGAGATAGAAAAAGGCGACACTGAAGGAAAGATCGACCGTCAGGATATACGAAAACCCGATAACGCAGGGATAAAACGACAGCTCGGTCCTTCCCATAGCGCTCCACGGCTTCTCGGTGAAATACCGGTTGATGTTGATGTGTTTATAGTGTATCCAGGGGAAAGAGGGAATGTAGTTATGCGTGCCGTTTATGCCATGGAGGATAACGGGGATCAGGAAACCGATCCACATCAGACCGTTTCTGAAAAATGGGTTGAATATCCTTGTCGGCTCGGGATTGCGGGTCATCTCAAGCGGAAGTTGCACAAGCGGGAACGTGAGCTTCTCCCTTTCGACCCACTGTCTGCGTATGATGACGCTTAGACAGATAAAGATGAAGTAGACGGCAAGCAGAAAAAGGCTCCAAAGCATAAGCGGTTTGATCCACGCTCCCCATGGCACCCTACCTCCCCAGCTTCCCTCGTAAAACTCCCTGATCACCTCAGGGTCCTTCGGGCCGAACCAAGAGGGGATATATTCGTGAAAGAGCTCTGCATACTCGTTTTCAGGTGTGGCATAATAGTAAGGGGCGATCAGGGTAGGGAGGAGGAAATGAACGCCACCTATTGAAACTATAGGTCCTACAACGATCATTATCGAGTAGATCACCAGCATCTCCCTCTGATCCAGAGCCCAGTTCTGCCGGATTATCCTCAGGAGGGGATTTAGAAACAGCGAGATACATATGACGGCGAAGAACCCGGCGATGGAGGGATGAATGCTGTTAAAACTGGGGCTATCTATAACGAGCTCGCTATGCTGCGTCCAGAAGGCGATGATCACGGAGGCGATCATCGACAATATGAACGCCTTGACCGTAAGCCCCCTTTTAACCTTGCCCTCAAGCTCCCTCTTCTTCATGTCGTTCCAAAAATCCTGCTATCTTTCCCGCCAGCTCCTCCAGAACGATCGGGCTTTCCCGCAAATGCCTATAAACCTCCCTGTGTTCTATAAGCCTATATTCATGCACCAAAATATTTCTCAATCCCACCAGCTCGTGCATTTTATCCCTCAGATTCGGATCGATTATCCCGTATTGAGATAAGATATCGAAGATATCATGATAGCTCTCCGCCTTTCTAAAGGACATCCTCGATATTATCCTGGCGCCGATATCGATGCAGGCTTGAATGGCGTTCTGCAGGGCACGCTCAACCACATGTTGTAGCTCTATATCGTTCATATATTCCTCAAGGGAGGTCTTCTGCTTCCCCTTCAAAAGCATCAGCTCCGTTTCCACTATTCCCATCAATCCCTTAATGATATGGTTCTGCAAATCTCCCATCCCTTATCCTCTCCCTCATATCTTGCCAGAACATCTCCCTTATACGGGAGAAATCGAAATATTCCAGCATCGTCTTGACCTCAAAGTCCACCCGCCGTTCCTCATCCTTCTCATAAACCAGCATACCCTCTTTTATCACGGCATATCTTAGGAGTGGCGGAGCGTTGTTCAGGATAACCACATCTATATCTTCCCTCTCTAGGAAGGCTCTAAGCTTTAGATAGATTCTATTTCGAATTTTCAGGGTTCCCTCCCTTAAGGCATCCTCCTCGATCAGAAGCCCGATGTCGAGGTCCCCTTTGAACCTACATGGTTTCAGGGTGGAACCGAAGAGATATCCCACCACTACGATATCTCCGCCGACCCTTCCTATCGCCGAGGATACTTTTTTCAGCAGCTCTCCCTGGATCATAAGTATACCACCGCCTTAATTTTCGAGGTGAATTATCACATATCCGGCGGAGTTTTTCAACCAACCCCTCCCATCCAGGGCAATGTCATTAACTTAAGAGCACGTCTGAAGCAAGAGTAATGCTCCCCACCGCAAGCGGTGGGGCATCCCGGGGATTTTCGCGAAACTCCCCACCACATCTGTAGAATCTCAAGGCCTTGTGCTGCCTACAATACACCATACCCCAAAAGATACTCTTCTACCCCTTTATCGGACATGATAGAGTAGAAGAGCCCGCTCAATGCAGAACTCTACCATCGGCTGCTTCTTCACCCTACGTCCATAACCGTTTGAGACGTTTGTGAAACCTCAACCTCTTACTGCTACTGGCCCGACGCCTCTCCTCTTTCCGCCCAGGCCTGATCGGTATCTTCCCCATGCTAAACAGCTTCCTCAATTCCTCTGATACCTCCTGAGGGGTTTTCCCTAAATCAAGGAATATATCTATAATATGATTCGCTACCGTTGAATAGGAGATAGACTTGTTAA
>CAZHVH010000447.1:1274-3302 GCA_964535855.1 uncultured bacterium | reverse complement strand
CCGGGGTGGATGTATCTGAGTTGATCCGGGAATGATGTCTCCGGCAGAGTTGGTCAAGATAGGACTCATCGGTGGTATCCTGAGCTTCGATTACGTCTCGGGGTTGAGGTTGATGCTCCATCAGCCGATCGTGGCGGCGCCGCTGACCGGTTACCTGCTCGGCGACTTCGGCTTCGGGGTTACCGTCGGCATATTGCTTCAGCTCGTGTACATAGGGGAGATCTCGATCGGGGCAAGCAGGGCCGATGATGTCGCCATCGCCTCCGTTGTCTCGGTCGCTTCCGGGGCCCATATGAACGTGGATGGGATCGCGGCGGCCTCCGTCGCCGCCGGCATCTCCTTCGGTCATCTGGGCGGGTTGGCCGATATGTGGGTCACCAGATTGAACCCCATCCTCGTCGAGAGGATCGAGAGGCGAATTGAGCGGGGGAAATTCGGAGGGTTATGGTTCCCCCTGCTGATGGCGGCGGTAACGGTCTTTCTGATCTCCGGGGCGATCTCGACGATCGGCTCCTTGGCGACGGGTTACGCCTTTAGGCATCTTTTGAGCACTCCGCCTCGGTTCATGGAAATAGGTCTTATCTGGGGCGAACGGCTGATACCGGCCGTAGGTATAGCTGTTCTTCTCAACTCACTTCAGATCGGGTTTGAGAAGCTCGTCTTCATCATCACCTGTGTGGTGACCCTTTTAGCTCTTCCGCTGGTTGGATTCAGCGTCGGGATCGCCATCGGGATATCGGTCGCGGCGATCGTATCAGGCATTTGGATCGGGAAGGGCGGGGTATGAAGGGAAAGACGATCACCCTGTTGAGCATAATCCTGAGGGCCTTTCTGATACAACTGCCCTTTGATGCCAGAAGGATGCAGGGGACGGGATTTCTGTTCTCCATCTCGCCCCTGTTGAGAAGGCTCTACGCTGGGGATGACCTTGCGAAGGCCTATAAGAGGCATCTCGGCTATTTCAACACTCACCCGTATATGGCCTCTGTGGTTCTAGGCGCGGTCGCCGCGGCTGAGGAGAAAGGGGAGGCTGATAAGGCGATCGAAATGAAGAAACTGCTCGCCGCCCCGCTGGCATCCATCGGTGACGACCTGTTCTGGATGGCACTGAGACCCCTCACAGCTATAATAGGGCTTCAACTGCTGATCCTGGGTTATGCCTGGGGGTTCATCCTCTTTCTGGCTGCCTATAACCTTCCCCATATGTTCATCAGAACCGTTGGCTTTTACCACGCGTACCGATCCGGGCTGGAGGGGGTGGTGCGCGTGATGAGAAAGCTCAAACCCAAGAGAATTATCCTGTTCGCGGATATATCCATGGCCGCATTCCTCGGAACGATGGTGGGGTTGATACTCGTCAAGGGATACGTGATGTCCAATCTTATAGCCGGCTCTAGCATATTGGCGGCCACATCTTTCGTGATGATGCGTTTGATAGGTAAGGCCAGGATCTCAGCGCCTACCTGGGCTCTGATCCTGATATCGGCCTCCATACTCATCGCCCGGTTGGTGGAGATATGGTAAAGAGGGAGGTAACCATAACCAACTCGCTCGGACTGCATGCTCGACCTGCAGCCATGCTGGTTAAGGAGGCGAATAAATATCCCTGCGATATATACATCGCCAAGGGGGATATGAAGGTGAACGCCAAAAGCATCATGGGTGTCCTGATGCTGGCGGCCGGCAAGGGTACCGTGATCACGCTTATGGCGGATGGGGAGAGAGCGGAGGAGGCGCTCGATAACCTCGAACGGTTGATCAAAAGTAACTTCGATGAGGAGTGAAGATGGAGGTATTGACCGGAATTCCGGCATCTCCGGGGATCGCCATAGGAAGGGCGTTCCTGTTCCAAAACGATCCGAAGGCAAGACGCAGGTCTATAAATCCCCAGGAGATCGCCGAGGAGATCAGAAGATTGGAGGAGGCCGTCAGGATTACCAAGGAGAAACTGCACGAGATACACGAAAGGCTCTCTTCAACCACACCCTCCGGCACGGCGAGCATGTTTCAGGCCCAGATGTTGATGCT
>CAZHVH010000447.1:0-1174 GCA_964535855.1 uncultured bacterium | reverse complement strand
GCCACCGATATGGGCAGCCGGATATCGCATACCGCCATACTAGCACGCTCCCTGGAGATACCCGCCGTTGTGGCATTGGGAGATATATCGACGAAGGTTACAACAGGGCAGAGGATCATCCTGGATGGCAATCGCGGAAAGGTCATCATCGAGCCCGACGACGAAACGACGACGCGGTATGAGGGGATAAGGCTCAAATTCATAGAGCATGAACAGGAGCTAAGCGTTATAAGGGATCTCCCCGCCATCACCGCTGATGGCCGCGAGGTGATGTTGTCGGCCAACATAGAGTTCCCCGAGGAGTTAGAGGCCCTCAAGCATTACGGCGCCAAGGGTATAGGGCTTTACAGAACCGAATACTTCTACCTACGCAAGGATACCCTCCCAACGGAGGAGGAGCTCTTCGAGGATTATAAGAACGTCGCTCAGACCGTTTCGCCCGATCCGGTGATCATAAGGACGCTGGATCTGGGAGCGGATAAGTTCGTCTCATACCTCGGAGTGCCTGAGAGCATGAGCTCGATGATGGGCCTCCGCGCCATCAGGCTCTGCCTCAAATATCAGGAGATATTCCTGCCACAGCTCAGGGCCATACTCAGGGCGAGCGTATATGGAAATGTGAAGCTGATGTTCCCCATGATCTCGGGCATAGAGGAGCTCAGACAGGCCAAATCGGTACTGGAAAAGGCGAAGAAGGAACTAGATGACGAGGGGATACCTTACAACCGCGATATAGAGGTGGGCGTGATGATTGAGATACCGGCGGCGGCTGTCACATCGGATATCTTGGCCAAAGAGGTGGACTTCTTCAGCATAGGGACGAATGACCTGATACAATACACGCTGGCGGTCGATAGGGGCAACGAGGAGATATCCTGGATGTTCGAGCCCTTCCATCCGGCGGTCCTGAGGCTGATAAAGTATGTCATCGAATCGGCCCATAACAACGACATCTGGGTCGGCTTGTGCGGCGAGATGGCCGCCGATCCCGTCTTCACCCTGATACTGCTCGGTTTGGGACTGGATGAGTTCAGCATGAACCCCGCCTCCATACCGGAGGTCAAAGGTATAATCAGGGCCTCGTCCTACGCCGACGCCCAGGAGATCGCCGAAGAGGCCTTGAAGCTCTCCACGGCATGGGAGATAGAGGCGTATATATGGAGGATAGCCATGC
>CAZHVH010000446.1:0-3328 GCA_964535855.1 uncultured bacterium | reverse complement strand
ACAGGCGAACTTGCACAATCGATATCCGTGTGATAAACTTATCGGGACAGGATTCCCGGGAGGAGTGCGATGCTCAGATTATCGGCATGTATAGAATCGCTTTTCAAAGGGCCTTACGAGGAGAGAATACGGCGGGTGGCCTCCGCCGGACTGAAGGCGTTCGAGTTCTGGGGATGGGGGAACAAGGACATAGACGGGATAAAGAGGATCAAGGATGAACTGGGCCTTGAGGTGGCGACCTTCGTATGCGATACTGGAGGCCCGCTCGTCGATCCGGCCAATAGGGAGAAACTGATCGAGGGCGCGAAACGATCGGTGGAGATCGCCCAGAAGCTCGATTGTAAAACCCTGATCGTCACGACCGGAAATGAGATCCAGGGCGTTAGCCGTAATGAACAACATGAGAGCATAGTCGAAGGGCTTAAAGCCGTGGCTCCGATCGTTGAGGAGGCTGGCGTGACGCTCGTGCTCGAGCCGCTCAACACCCTCGTGAACCACAAGGGATATTACCTATGGAGCTCGGCCGAGGGATTTCAGATCGTAGATGAGGTCAACAGCCCAAACGTCAAGCTCCTCTACGACATCTATCACCAGCAGATCATGGAGGGCAACCTGATCGCCACGATCACATCCAACATCGGGAAGATCGGGCACTTCCACGTGGCGGATGTCCCCGGAAGACACGAGCCGGGCACCGGAGAGATAAACTACCGCAACGTCTTCAAAGCTATAGCCGAAGCCGGATATGACGGATTCATCGGTCTGGAGTACTGGCCCACCGGAGAGCCGGAGGAAACGCTTAAGGAGGTTATGGAGATTGCATCTTCTTTATGATCTTCCACCTCGAATAGAAGTAACCTCGCCTCCCTTCAGGGGAGGCATTTTTTTTGCCCGGAGGCAGATGGAATGAAGGCCAAAGATCTGATAGAGTTCATCGAGGAGATAGGAAGGCTCAAGCTCATACCTCGGACAGGATGGAGGTTTCACGGGATTGAAGCTCCTGAGAGCGTGGCCGATCACTCCTATAGGGTAGCGCTTCTGGCGATGATGTTGGGCGACATACTCGAAAAGAGCGGCGTGCAACTTGATATGGAGAAGCTGCTCAGGATGGCGATACTACACGAGATACCCGAGGCAAAGATAGGCGATGTGCCCTTCCCCGCCTTTCAATACCTTCCGGAGGAGATCAAGGAGAATGCTGAGAAAGAGGCTGTGAGATCTATGACCTCTAAGCTGGGGGAGCTAGGCGAGAGATACATGAAGCTTTGGACCGAGTTTGAGGAAAGAGGATCGCTTGAGGCGAAAGTCGTTCGTGCCGCTGATAAGCTGGAGCTGATGATACAGGTGTATGAGTATGAGAAGATCGGATACAGAAACCTGGATAGGTTCTGGGTCAATCCGTGGAACAGACGGGATTTCGACGTCCATCCGATCGTGAACGAGCTTATGAAGGCCCTTGAGAGCAAGCGCAAGGAGATATTCAAACTCGAAAAGGAAAGGGGGGAAAATGAAGATGCGTGAGAAGGCTGAGGTGATGAACGGTGAGGAGATGAAACGAGCGCTTATGAGAATCGCCAACGAGATACTGGAGCGGAACAAGGGATGCAAGGATCTGGTTCTAATAGGGATAAAAAGCCGCGGCGACGATCTGGCACGCAGGATAGCCGAGGACATCGAAAAATTGGAGGAGGTTAAACCTCCCGTCGGCGCTGTTGACGTGACCCTCTACAGGGACGATATAGATCTGTTCGAACGGAAGATCATAATCAATAGAACGGATATACCGTTCGAGATAGACGGCAAGAACGTGATCCTAGTGGATGAGGTTCTCTACACCGGAAGGACAGTTCGCGCGGCGATGGACGCCCTGATGGATTTCGGGAGACCCGCCTCCATACAGCTTGCGGTGCTCATAGACAGAGGACACAGGGAGCTGCCCATAGCTGCCGATTACGTCGGCAAGTTCGTCCCAACATCACGTAGGGAGATCATCAGGGTACAACTGGTTGAAACGGACGGTGTCGATAGGGTGCTTATATGTGAGGAAGAGGAGGAGTGAGGCTTGGGCAAACTTCTCCTTAAGGGCGGCAGGTTGGTAGATCCTGAAAGAAGGAAGGAGGAGATCGGCGATCTGCTCATCGTTGACGGAAAGATCAGGCAGGTCGGGGGGAGTATCTCCCCTTCAGACGCCAGCGTGATCGATATCTCCGGGTTGATCGTCGCTCCCGGCTTTATAGACATGCATGTCCATCTTCGACAGCCGGGCCAGGAACATAAAGAGACCATAGCCACCGGAACTGCAGCCGCCCTGCGCGGGGGATTCACCACAGTCCTGGCCATGGCGAACACCTCTCCACCGATCGATTCACCAAGGATCATGAGAGAGGTGCTGGAGATCATAAGGCGCGATGCTCTCGTCAATGTCCTCCAGATGGGGACAATCACGATGGGGATGAGAGGAGAGAAACTCGTCGATTTCGAGGCGATGATCGAAGCAGGTGCGGCCGGGTTCTCGGAGGACGGGAAGTCGGTCATGAACTCAAGACTGATGCTCGAAGCTCTCAGGGCGAGCGGTGAAATGGGATTTCCGATATCCGACCACTGCGAAGACCCGGATCTGGCCGGAGGAGGCGTGGTAAACGAGGGAGAGGTCGCTCGTAGGCTCGGCGTGCGAGGCATATCGCACCTTGCCGAGGAGGTGATCCTGGCGCGCGATCTGATGCTGGCGGAGGAGACGAAGGGGCGTCTCCACGTGGCGCACGTCAGCACCAAACGCTCGGTCGAGATGGTAAGGGAGGCAAAGGCGAGAGGGATCAACGTGACCGCTGAGGTTACACCGCATCATCTGACGCTCACCCAGAAAGCCGCCCTTGAGATGGGCGCTGATGCCAAGATGAACCCGCCGCTTAGGGATCGGGGGGATGTCGAGGCTTTGATCGAGGGATTGAGGGATGGGACGATAGACGCGATAGCGACCGATCACGCCCCTCATACACCTCAGGAGAAATCCCTGTCCCTCGAGGAGGCCCCTTTCGGCGTGATCGGGCTTGAGACCTGCTTCCCAGTGCTCTACACCGAACTCGTCCTGAAAGGGAAGCTCGATCTCATGGATCTCATCGCCGCCCTGACGATTAACCCGGCCCGTATTCTCGGCCTTGAGAGGAAAGGAAGGCTGAGGAAGGGGGCCGATGGGGAACTTGTATTGCTTGACCTGAACCGAGAGATGGTCGTCGATCCTGAAAATTTCGCCTCCAAGGGACGAAACACCCCGTTCGCTGGGATGAAAGTTAAAGGGGTGCCGGTGATGGTGATCATCGAGGATGAAATC
>CAZHVH010000445.1:0-3338 GCA_964535855.1 uncultured bacterium | reverse complement strand
GATATATCGTCCTCTCCGCCATCTCGATGGGAAGCTGAGCGAGCGGATAAACGAGTCTCTCGTGCTCCATCCACTGCTTTCTGAGTATCACGCTGATTGAGATCATCACCAGATAGAGCGCTATGAGGAAGGTGGCCCACATCCCAAGCGGTCTGATCCAGACACCCCAGGGTATCCCAGTCTCCCAGCTCGGAAGCCCCTCATAGAAGTATTTGATCGCCGTCTTACTCTGTGGGACGAGCCAGGGTTTGATATAGGGATGGATCAGCTCAGCCCAGCTATTTTCAGGAAGGGCATAGTAGAAAGGGGAGGTGAGGATCGGCAATATCTGGGCGGCCATCCCCATCGTCGGCAGCGCACATGCCACGACCAACATCATGTATATCACCTTCAGTTCGGAGGGGGAAAGGACAAGCCTGGAGCTCAAAAGTCCAAGTGGAGGATTGATGCAGAAGGTAAGCAGGAAGAAGAGAAATATAGCGGCGGCCGCGCTGAAGTCGATCGCCATATACGAGCCATGAACGACCATCAGGTTATAGGTTGTCCCGATAGCCAGTATGAGGCAAAAGATCAAACCGATGAACAGTGACCTTGCCGTAAAGCCTCCCTCAGTCCTCTCCTTCATCTTCACACGTTCGGATGCATCACTATGTCCTCCACCCTCGCCCTTCCGGGCAGCGAGAGGAGAAACATAACCGCTTTGACGACATCCTCAACCTCAAGCATGAGTTCGCTTGCGGCGGGGCTATGGGGGAAGGGTGTATCGACGGTGCCGGGACAGATGACGTCGACGCGGATGTTGTACGGCTTGGCCTCAGCGGCCAGCGATCTGGAGAACCCTATCACCCCCCACTTTGACGCGCAGTAGGCTGAACCGGTGGCGAATCCTATCTTGCCGGCGACGGAGCTGATGTTGATTATCCTGCCCCGTTTCCGCTCCATCATATGAGGCATGACCGCCTTACAACAGATAAAGGTGCCGGTCAGGTTGGTCTCGATCACCGTCTTCCAATCATCTAGGTCCATCTCCGCCACAGGGGCGTATCTACCTGTCCCGGCACTGTTCACGAGTATGTCGATCCCGTCGAAGGTCGATATGACCTCCCGGACGACCTCCTGAATCTTCCTCTCATCCCTCACATCGGCGCTGAAGGTGAGAACCCTTACGCCATGCTCCCTGAGCTTGGAAGCCGCCCGCTCCAATCTAAGAGGGTTTCGTGCGATGATCGCCAGATCGGCTCCTTCCTGGGCGAAGGCGTGCGCTATACCTTCACCTATACCCGAACTGCCTCCCGTGATCAGGGCGACCTGCCCTTTAAGAATCCCCATATAACACCTCCCCAAAATAGAGGATTTAGCGATCAGAGAAACATCTGCCGATCGAGGATGGTCATTTTTTGTGTGTCTGTCCGTTACTTGACCTGAATAGATTACCAGAATACCGGCCGGATGTCAATTCCGGGTTTTCCTCTACCCTACGTGTCAACTTGAAATCGAACTGGTTTTAGCTTATACTTTAAGGCGGATCACAGTCCCAACGACAAGGAGGTTTAGCGTCATGAAGAGATGTATACTGGTATTAGCTTTGGCCGTGTTCTTCGCCCTTGCGGGCCTTGCATCGGCCGAGTATAAAGTGCTGGTGATAGCCAGCGATAACTACGTGGAGTCGGGTGGCGAGATCGACTACATCACCAGCCTCACCCAGATCGGGGAGTACACCTTCTCTTATGACGTGCTCAAGATCAACACGGATGAGGGAAACCGCGGATGGGCAGATGCGACGGACCTTTCCACACTTAGCGAGGCTGAGATCAACGAAACGCTCTCTAAGACCGATATCATTTACTTCACCTGGAACGGTCCGGGCCATGACGAAGGCTATTTCATGAAGGGCACGGAGAACGCCGTCAGGGAATGGGTCAAAAACGGAGGCGTCATCTGGATGGACGCCTTCGACGACAACTTCAAGGATGATCAAGGCAATCAGATCGGGCTATGGTTCCCCATAGACGAATTTCCGGCCCAGATCGCCAACACGGCCGATTCTGACGTGGAGATAACCCCCGAGGGAGAGGCTTCAGGGTTGTTCTCCAAGCCCAATACCGTGGATGTCAACGCCCTCATACTCGACGACAACTTCGCCGGAGACCTCAGTGGATACAAGATCCTGGCGAATCGAGTGGATGGAAATGGCGCTGCGGCGATACAGCTTCCCTACGGCTCCGGATATTACGTGGGGATGTGTATAGACACGAGGGATGCCGGAAAGCTTGAGCCCGCAAAGCCCCTGATCGAAAACGCCCTCTACTACTGCGCGGCGTTGAAGGCATCGGCGGTGACGGCCGTCGATCCGAACGATAAGCTCTCCACCACGTGGGGGGAGATCAAGAGGTGATCGGATCAGAAAGGGACGATCCGAAAGGGATCGTCCCTTAATCTACATTGAGGAGGTGACCCTGGATGAGGAAGGTGTTGTTGTTCTCACTGATCATGGCCGTTGTGACCGTTCCTGCTTTTTGTGCCCAGTACAATGTGTTGATGATCGTCGGGGATAGTCACGTCGATGCTGAGGCTCAATATCTCCAGACGCTCAACAACGTCGAGGGGATCTCCTTCTCCTATGAGGTGGTGCATATCAACTCAGATCTCGGCAACAGAGGCACCAAGGATGCGGTGAATTTCGGCAAGGAGATCGAGAAAGGGAACATCAATCTCTCTGACTATCAGATAATCTGGTTCACCTGGAACGGCCCAGGACATGATGAGGGCTACTTCATGGAGGGAGCAGAGGACGCCGTGAAGGAGTTCGTCAAAAACGGCGGCGTGGTGTGGATGGGTACATTCGACGATAACTACCTCGACCCTGACGGAAACCAGGTCGGAGGGTGGTTCCCGATCGATGAACACCCCGTTACGATCTTGGATACGGGCGATGCTCCTGTCAAGATCACCCCCGAGGGTGACTCGTCGGGGCTGTTCTCCAAACCGAACAAGGTGGACATGAACGCCATCACGCTTGACGACAACTTCGCCAACGTGGACAAGGACTTCGTGATCCTGGCAACTAGAACCGATAACAATCAGCCTGCCGCCTTCATGCTTCCTTACGGCAAAGGCGCTTACGTTGAGGTATGCTACGACACCAGAGATGCCGGAAAGCTCGAGGCCGCTAAGCCTCTACTGGAAAATGGCCTCTATTACTGCGCGACACTGGTGAAATCCGCCGCCGTCGATCCGGGATCTAAACTCCCCATCACGTGGGGTGAGATAAAGTGCTATATTCATAGAAAATATGAGCGTTATCTGAATAATGCACCTTGATTTCTAAATAAGGGGGG
>CAZHVH010000444.1:0-3347 GCA_964535855.1 uncultured bacterium | reverse complement strand
CATTAGGTTTAGATTTCAGATATGTCATGAACCGGTAAATCTGACGGCTGACCTTCGCTATCCCCCAAGACAAGATGCGTTTTTATCTTCTCCCCTTGTCTCCCCATCTCCTTGTCCCTTAGTCTCATCTATGGAACCTTCCGGAATCCCATGCCTATGTGGGCGAACAAAATGATAGGAACGCTCGCCTTTGAGAACACCTTGCAAAGGCTTCCCAGCTTCAAAGGGCCTTTCCTGAATCTTAGGGAGATGGGCAAACAAGATCTCCTCTTGAACCTTCGGTGGTAACCTCTTCAGATCACGTCTTGCCGCCGGTGATAGTTCAAGCACGAAAGACAAGATTATTCTCCGATGAACTCCTTTTGAAGCTCTTCAAGTGTGTAGAACTTCTCGCCTTTCTCCTTGGCTTTCAAGGCCTTTTCAGTTCGCTCATTAACATAGGCTATAAATTCAGGGGATTCACGGGCGGAGAGGAATTCAACGAACAACAACACCTCATGAAGCTGATTCGGCGACAGTTTATCAAGCTTTTCCATGATTTCGCCCTTTAAAGCAACCACCATGGCAGATCTCCCATCCAATTAAGGCTTAGACCGGACAGGTATATTTTAGCGTAAGGGTGAGGGGAAGATCAAGAAGAATGACAATGGGACAAGGGGACTGAAATCATGAGTCAATCGTCCAGTTCTCAGGGTGAAGGATCATGTTAACCATCATCCCGGGATTCGGCCCGATTTGCCTCTCGATAGTTGGCACCTATGGAGGTGCCGGATTTGAGCAGTTGATATCCCAACACATCGGTTATCTTGTTCTTAGGCAAGTTACTTACGAACCTCACTATCTTCAGGGCAAAAGCCTTTGTCCTATCCTCCAACTCCTCCTTGTTCATCCCAATAACCTCAAATCCGAAATTCGAAATTCGCAATCCGAAATCACACTGTTTCCTCCTGAATCCCAGTCGCCCCAATGCTCTTAAAACCTCCTCAGGCCTCAGGGGTCTCAGTTCAGGCACTTACCTCCACCTCTTCCAAAGCTATCTCCACGGGGATAGACCCACCAAGGGACTTACGAGCTTCTATATGCAGCCTTATCGCATCTTTAATGTTTTCCAAGGCTTCATCTATAGTATCTCCCTGAGAATAACATCCCTGAAGGGAGGGGCAACTTACGATGTATATCCCATCTTCATCCTGTTCAATTATCACTTTAGATTTATATATCATCGCATACCACCTCTCACCGGACAGGATTATTATAGCTTTCCCGGCCGGGGGACGCAACCTCCAACAGAACAAGTTTAGGTTAAGAGGATAAAGGACCTCAACCTCATCTATAGGCGAATTCGGATTAGGAACGAGGAGCGAGGATGTGTCCAAAAAATGGGGTTCACTACAATCATAGCGCTTGACTTGATCGATGACAGGTGATATAGTATCAGCCGTAGAAAACGAACGGGAGGTCTCAAACATGAGAAGAATTTGCCTGTATATCGTGTCGCTGGGGATTATCACGATCTTTTTGGGATGTGCCGTCACAACCCAGCAGACCACGTCGACCGGCGAGAGATCGACTCAGGCCCAAGCTCAGGCTAAGATGGAGGTATCGAAACCGGCAGCCGAGAAGATGCCGAAAGCGGCGACGGCTCAGAGCACGATTCAGAACGATCCCTCAACGGGAGAGATATCCGGCACGTGTACCCTGACCATACTCTTCCTCCCATCGCTGGGAAGAAGCTTCGACAGAGCTATGTTCGGATTGAAGAACGTCGCCAATATACTTAACCACAAGACCAAGGTGAGCGTGGACCCGAGGTTGGGGATCGCTTCAGTGGCCCCTAATATGTTGTATTCCCTAAAGGCACCCTTCCTGCTGGTGAAGCCCTCCCGCGAGCTATCGAACGCTCGAACCAAGCAGGCCCTGGCGGATTACGCCCAAAGGGGTGGCTTCATCCTGGTTGACGGCATATGGCAGGGGGAACTGGTGCCGAACTCCGCCCGGTCACCAATCACACCCGATCATCAGATCCTGCTTTACCCCAACATGATAGGCAATCTGCCGGGGCAGTTGAGAAGGATGGAGCTCGTTCAGTCCGGCGGGAGGGTTATCGGTGTGATCACGCACGGTGAACTTACCCCACAGTGGGCGAGGGCCACGTCGAGTATGGCCGCCTCCACCGTTCAGGTGAAACTGGGGATCAACCTCATAATTTACGCCCTGACTCAGAGCAAGCTCTGCAACAACTCGAACTTCGATATCTACAAGGATCCGAACTCAAGGGAATATCGGAGGAAACATCCTCGAAAGGTCGAGCTGTCCCCCGAGATATGAGATGATGTGAGGGGTGAGAGACATGAAGGCCGAGATGATGGAGGTCGTGGAACACCTTCGTCTGAGAAACGACGTGGTCGGGGTTTTCCTCCTAAGCGGGCCGGTGAGATCGCGATTCGTCGTCGTAGCTCAATCCGAACCCCAATGTCTGGAGAGGCTCTGGCACGGAATAGACGGGGATATCATATCCTTCGAGGTGATGGGGTTAAGGGAGCTGGAGAGGATGATCCGCTCGGCCGAGCGAAACGGATATGTGCCTCCGGAGTATCTATCGCTGGCGGACGCCGAGGTGCTCTTCGATACGATGTCCATCCTCGGCGAGGCCAAGGAGAGGTTCTCCGAACTCAAGGATCGCCGGTTTAGACTCAACGAGTCGGATCAGAGGAGATACAGGTGTGAGCTCTCCGTCCTCATGAAGGAGATCACCTCCTCCGATCAGACCGATCTGGCCAGAGAGGTCAGGATATTCCAGCTGATCGAAACCGCTCTCAAGTGCTACATGGACCTGAACGGGATGAGATGGACGAACCTGGATGAGGCCATCGAGAGGGTGAGGAGGAAGGACATCGATCTGTATGAGAGGATGATCGAGGCCATCGGAGGGGGGAAAGGGGAGAGGAGGATCGCCGCCCTGGAGGAGATCCTGGCGAAGGTTTTAACCCCGATCGGCGGGGTGTGGCGATCGGATGAGCCGATAGCCGTGGGCAGATGTTCCAGATGCAGGGAGTCCTCCTTCTGTCTCCGCTCGCCCGAGGATGAGGCACGGAGATTTTTCAGACCTATCCTCTGATCAACCTTCAGCCGTTAGCATGTTGAACTAAAACGTTCAACATGCTAACGCTTCTCAATTGTAGGGAGGGATTTCATGTCTAAAAACGAATTTCTGTCCCTGAACGGGGAGTGGGATCTTTACTATGTCGATCCCGGCGTGGGCGAGGATATCGGCCTACATCGGGAGGAGGAGCCCCATCTCCCCGCCATCCCGGCCAGCGTGCCGGGCGAGGTGCATCTGGATCTGA
>CAZHVH010000443.1:0-3352 GCA_964535855.1 uncultured bacterium | reverse complement strand
TATCTTTCGGGTGGAGGTAAAACATGAAGATCGTATCCTTCTCCGATGCAGTTGGCGAAAGGGTAGGGGTGCTTCTCGATAGGGGTGTGGTCTTCGATCTAACATCAGGGATCAGGATGTACGATGCGGCGGTGAAAAGGATAAGCCGCCCCATACCTAACACGATAGCCGGCATGGTGAATGAAGGACTCTTCGATGTGGGGCTGTTTCATGAGGTGGTGGAATTCGCCGAAAAGCATAACCTCACGGATCTGCTCGCCGTCGATGAGTTCAAACTCAATCCACCAATCAAAAGCCCGCCTAAAATCATCGCCCTTGGGCTGAATTACTCCACCCATGCCCGCGAAAGCGGCAGACCTATCCCTCAGGAGCCCATAATCTTCCAGAAGGCCTCCTCATGCGTTATAGGTCCCGAGGATAAGATATTGATCAAGCCTAAATTCGGAAGGGTGGACCCCGAGGTGGAGCTGGCCGTGGTGATAGGCAAAACGGCCAGAGACGTGCCAAGGGATCGAGCATATGAATTTATACTGGGATATACCGTCATGAACGACGTCACCGCCAGGGATATCCAGCGGCACGATTTTGAGCTGAGCCAGCCCTGGTTCCGATCCAAAAGCATGGATACCTTCGGGCCGATGGGGCCGTGTATCCTGACGAAGGATGAGGTTGAGGAGCCGGTGGCGTTGAACCTGGAGCTGAAGGTGAACGGGGAGATCCGACAGAGCGATAACACCGTCAACCTGATATTCGACATACCTTATCTGGTGGAGTTCATATCCGATATGATGACGCTTGAACCGTGTAGCATCATCTCAACCGGCACCCCCGAAGGGATCGCTCCCATACATCCGGGGGATGTGATCGAGGCAACCGTGGAGAAAATAGGAACACTGAGAAATTACGTTGAGGAATATCGTGAGGGGTGATGTTTCGATGTATAAGGTGTCGGTCTGCTTGATCATTCTGGCAATCCTCGCATCGGCTATCCTCTGTGGCTGTGGGGATAAAGAGGCCGATATCGGTAGGAAACTCCTGGCCCAGGGCAGATATGAGGAAGCGATAATACATCTGAAGGGAGCCGTCCAGAGACATCCTTCGGATCCCGACCTGCATTACAGCCTCGGCCTCGCGTATTCGGGAGCTGGAAAGTACGATAAAGCGATGGACGAGTTTCAGGTTGCCCTCTCCTTCGCCCCCGATAGGACCGACATACGGTATGAGATGGCCAAGGCTGCCTGGAAGCTCGGAAGACGGCTTGTGCCGTTGAAGACATTCATCAAGATCCTCAAATCGAACCCGACTCCGAAACAGGAGGCTGAGATCAGAGAACTGGCCGCCGAGCCGCATCCCGTTCTGCAACTGACGAATACCAGCAGCGATAACGCCTCGCCGGTCTTCTCGCCCGATGGCCGCAAACTGGCCTTCGTCAGGGTGAAAAGAGGGCGGAACGTCGTCATGTTGATGGATCTGGCCGATAGAAAGGAGAAACGGATCACCCCGGAGGGATTTTCCGACTCGAACCCATCCTTCACGCCCGACGGCGAATACCTCATCCTCTCCTCAGTTCCATTTCCGACGGGCGAAAACGATAAAGCCAGGCTCGTGAGAGTGAACCTGAGCACGTTGGAGCGTAAGACGATCTTCAAATGGAAAGGGGATATCTTCAAGCCGACCCTCTCGCCCGATGGGAGGGCTGTCCTCTTCGAATCGTATCTGGACAGCAACTGGGAGATATTTAAGCTTGACCTCACCACCTTAAAGCTTCAACGATTGACGAATAACAGATCGAACGATATAGATCCTGCCTTCTCCCCCGACGGAACGAAGGTCATCTTCGCGTCGGATAGGGATGGGGATTTCGATATATACCAGATGAAGGCCGACGGCTCATCCCAGGTGAAGATCGCCGATAACCCCGGCGTCGATAACATGCCATCCTTCTCGCCGGACGGCAGGAGGATACTCTTCGTCTCGGATCGGGACGGCAACGAGGAGATATACGTTATGGACGCCGATGGGAGAAATGTCGTCAGACTCACCAACTACAAAGGGAAGGATACGACGCCGTGTTTCTCCCCCGACGGCAAGAAGCTGGCCTTCGCCTCAACCCGCGGGTCATCCTACCTTCAGATCAACCTGATGGACATGACGAAGGGGTTAACGAGGCAGGAGCTGATAAAGCATCTGGAGTATCTCGTAAGCATATCATGGGAGTAGCCTGGAATAGGAGGTCATAATTGGTCAGCCTTGAAAGGTGTGACGCATACGATCGAACCGCCGTCATGGAAGCGGTGGATAGGGCGCTGGAGAGACTAGGGGGGATATCCAAGTTCGTCGGCCCCGGCGAGAAGATCCTGGTTAAACCCAATCTCCTGTCACCCACGCCTCCGGATAGGGCCGTGACGACCCATCCTCTCCTCGTCGAAGCGGTTGTGAGACAGATCCAATCCGCAGGGGCATATCCCATAATCTCCGAAAGCCCCGGGGCGGGAACGAAACACTCCGAGCAGAGGCTGAAGGAGGTGTTTGAGGTGACGGGGATGATGGAGGTGGCCGATCGAACGGGGGCGGAGCTCAGGATAGAGCTTGAGCCGATCCACCTCTCCTTCCTGGAGGGGAGATTCACCAAGGGGTTCGAGCTCCTGCCCGTCCTCAGGGAGGTGGACGGCATTGTGAACCTGCCGAAGCTGAAGACGCACGTCTTCATGACCTACACTGGCGCCGTCAAGAACCTCTTCGGACTCATCTACGGCGTGTCAAAGTCGAAATTCCACGTCAGATTCCCCAATGAGCCCGATTTCGCCGGGATGTTGATCGATGTGATGCGTTTCGCCAGACCCAGGCTGACGGTGATGGATGGGGTGATCGGGCTCGAGGGAAACGGCCCCGGCTCACACGGTTCCCCCAGGAAGGTGGGAGTTATACTGGCGGGCGAAAATCCGGTCGAGGTGGATGCCGCCGCCTGTAGGATCATCGGCATGGGATTCGATGAGGTGCCGATCTTCGATGCCGCTAAGTCCGCGGGGGAATGGAACGGAAAAGTTCAGATCGTCGGGACGCCGATCGAAGAGGTGATGATCCCCGATTTCAAAAGGCCGGATTCCCGTCCGACCGAAAAGGCCATACTCAGATACAAGCTTATCAGAAAATTCGCCGGAAAGCTGATGAGGGAGATAACAAGCCCGAGGCCCGTTCCCCAGAAGGGAAGATGCGTCGCATGCGGGGTATGCGTCAGAAGCTGCCCTCAAAACGCCATAAGGATCAAGGGAAAGGTGGCGGTGGTGGACGATTCGCTCTGTATAAGATGCTATTGCTGTCACGAGATGTGTCCCGAATCGGCCATAGAGCT
>CAZHVH010000442.1:0-3354 GCA_964535855.1 uncultured bacterium | reverse complement strand
ATCGACGATGCGGACGGAAATGCCGAGCCGGAATCGCAGATGACCTGGTCCGGCCTCGACCCGCATGACGAGAATGGGTTCGGAAGTCTGACCTTCGTAGGACCGGCCTCCGTCTCGCCTCAAGGCAGGCTGGGGATAACGTGGGGATGGCTGAAAGTAAGGAGATAAGGAGGGCTTAAGTGATGGTGACACGCGATTGGGAGAACCCTGAGGTGGTCGGAAGGAACAGGGAAACACCTCATTGTACGCTTATGCCTTATCCCGATGAAGAGATGGCGGCGAAGTGCGATAGGAGCTCATCGCCTTTCTTCAGATCGCTTAACGGCAAATGGAGGTTCAAATACTCGCCCAACCCGGATGCACGGCCTATCGATTTTTACAAACCGGATTATGACGTAAGCTCATGGGATGAAATCGACGTGCCCAGCAACTGGGAGATGAAGGGGTACGGCATGCCGATCTACACGAACGTCCAGTATCCGTTTAAGCCCGATCCGCCTAAAGTTCCCCACGACGATAATCCCGTAGGTTCATACCGAACCGAGTTCGAGATACCCGAGAGCTGGAGAGGCAGACAGATCTTCGTCCATTTCGACGGCGTCTGCAGCGCCTTCTATATCTGGGTTAACGGTGAGATGGTCGGTTACAGCAAGGGCAGCATGACACCGGCCGAGTTCAATATAACGAAATACCTACGGCCTGAGAGGAACGTCCTCGCCGTGGAGGTGTACCGCTGGAGCGACGGGAGCTATCTGGAGGATCAGGATTTCTGGTATCTGAGCGGGATCTACAGGGATGTATACCTCTTCTCGACGCCTAACGTCCATATGAGGGATTTCTTCGTCAGATGCGATCTGGACGGGGATTATCGAGACGCTATGCTCCTCGTGACCGTCAAGGTTCGTAATTACTCCCAGATCGAAGCCGGCCCACATGCGGTCAGGTTAACCCTGTTGGATGAGAACGGCGAGCCGGTGGAGCTGAGATCGCTTTCGGGCGGCGGGATCGAACGCATCCCCACCTCGGGCGAGGAAACGGTGGAGATCAAAGCGCGGGTCGATAACCCCAAGAAATGGTCGGCGGAATACCCGAACCTCTACACGGTCGTGCTGACGCTTCTGGATGGCTCGGAGAAGGTTATGGAGGCGGAAAGCTGTAGATTCGGATTCCGTAAGGTCGAGATCAGGGATTGTCAGTTGCTCATAAACGGCGTCCCGATTCTGATAAAGGGGGTCAACAGACACGAGATACATCCCGATCTAGGGCGGGCCATCACGGAGGAGGTAATGCTCCAGGATATCAAGCTGATGAAACGGTTCAACATCAACACCGTCCGCACCTCTCATTACCCGAACCATCCCAGATGGTATGAGCTGTGCGACGAATACGGAATTTACCTGATCGACGAGGCCAACGTCGAATCTCATGGCCTTTGGGACGTGCTCCCCGACAGCGATCCGAAATGGTTGAAAGCCTGTCTGGATCGGATGGCGAGGATGGTGGAGCGGGACAAGAACCACCCGTCGGTGATAATCTGGTCGTTGGGCAACGAGGCGGGTCAGGGGACAGTCTTCGAGGAGATGGCGGCCTACGCCCGAAAAGCCGATCCCACCCGTCCGATCCACTACGAGCGACAGAACAGCGTCGCGGATATAGATAGCCAGATGTACCCCCACGTGGACTGGGTCGCCCAGGTCGGGGAGAGCGATCGGGACAAGCCCTACATCATGTGTGAGTATGCCCACGCCATGGGGAACGCCATAGGAAACCTCAAGGAGTACTGGGATGCCATAGAGACCCACAAACCGCTGATAGGCGGATGTATCTGGGACTGGGTCGACCAGGGGCTGAGGAAGTACGTCGAGACAGAGGAGGGCGAGAAGGTCTGGTTTTGGGCTTACGGCGGCGATTTCGGCGATCAGCCGAACGACGGGAATTTCTGCATAAACGGGATCATTACGCCTGATAGGGAGGTGACCCCCAAACTGTGGGAGGTCAAAAAGGTCTACCAGTACATCAAGATCGAGCCCGTGGATCTATCGGAGGGAAGGGTGAGGATCAGAAACGGCTACTCCTTTACGAACCTGAACGAGTTCGAGATCAGATGGACGCTCTCGGAGGACGGCGAGATATTGCGAAGCGGACGGATCGATCCCCTGGATCTGCCGCCGGGCGAAACTGCCGAGCTTAAGATACCCTTCGAGACGCCGAAGCTCAAGCCTGGCGCCGAATACTGGATGCGGATCAGCTTCCATCTCCGTGAGGGTAAACCCTGGGCTCCTGAGGGACATGAGGTGGCCTGGGAACAGTTCAAGCTCCCGTTCGACGCTCCTCCTAAACCGGAGATCAGCTTCGATGAGATGCCGGATCTATCGATCTCGGAGACGGATGATCTCATCGAGATGGGGAACGAGAGGTTCTCGATCCGGTTCGATAGGAGGTCGGGATTGATCGAATCGTTGAAGTTTGACGGTAAGGATATACTCGTGGAGGGACCCAAGCTGAACGTCTTCCGAGCTCCGACCGATAACGACGTCTGGATCAGGAACAAATGGTATGAGCTGGGGTTAAATTCGCTTAACCCGGAGCTCAGGGGTATCGAGGCGCGCAGGTTGAACTCGAAGGCGGTTCAAGTGACGGTGGATCTCATCTATCACGGCGGAGGTGACGTGGGGTTTGAACATACCTGTCGTTACACGGTTTACGGGAACGGTTCCATCCATCTTCACAATTTCATAAAACCGTTTGGCGATCTCCCCGTCCTACCGAAGATCGGGCTTATAACGGTCGTCAGAGGCGATTACGAGAACTTCGTCTATTACGGCCGCGGTCCGCATGAGAACTACATCGACAGGAAAACGAGCGCCGATGTCGGGTTATATCGTAGCACTGTGATGGATCAGTACGTCAGATACGTTCGACCTCAGGAGAACGGGAATAAAGAGGACGTGCGGTGGGCGGCATTGCTGGATGGATCGGGCGACGGGTTGCTCGTCGTGGCGGACGAGCTGATGTGCGTCACCGCTCTACACTACTCGCCGGAGGATCTCGATCGCGCGGGGCATATCCACGAGTTACGCCCGCGGGAGGAGATCTTCCTCTGCCTCGATTACAGGCAGTGCGGTTTGGGCAACGCCAGCTGTGGGCCTCCGGTGCTTGAAAAATACAGGCTCTATCCCGAACCGATCGAGTTCAAACTGAGCTTGCGAAGGTACTCAGCCGAAATGGGTGATATCCGTGAGGTAGCTAGATATCGATTTCCAGACGTTTTCAACTGTTAAAGGTTCAGCGTGTTTCAATCCCTCAATTAGGCCAACGGGTGAATAAAACCGTCTCTTGCCGACGGGCGGATGG
>CAZHVH010000441.1:1267-3356 GCA_964535855.1 uncultured bacterium | reverse complement strand
CCCCGTCGTTGGCGGCGTCCCACTTCCGCCTCTCGGACGGATCGAATATCAAGAGCCCGTTTTTCGAGATGGTCTGATGGTAATAGTTCCTCCAGTGCGGTGAGCCGTAAAGGTCGTAGACGCCCGTCGAGATAGCGAGCGGCCCTCGGTAGTAGATCTGAAAGGTTCCGAAGTCCTTGTGCTGATGGTTTCCGAAGAAATACTCGCCGATGCGCATATGCACCACCGCGTCCCGGCTCTCCGCTCCCATGCTCCATCCCGTACGCGCCACCATCTCGCCCATCGGTGACGGGAAGTACTTCGTGAGGGGGAGCTCGCTTATGGGTTGCTTCTCCGATCCAGGCTTGCGGAACAGCAGCTCAAATACGCCGCCGATATCCCCGTAGCTCCTGAAGACGCCCGAATCGGCCATCCACAGCAGATACGGATCGTCATAGTAGGTCCCCGTCAACAGCATGAGCATCCGTTTCCCGGAGCTGTCGCCGCGCTCATCGAAGGTGTCGCCGCTGCGCATCTGCTTCCCGTCGGGGCGGAGATGATAGATGAGCTGATAGGGGACGAACCGCTGCTGGGGACTGAAGACATCTCCGGCACCCATCCTACGGAAAAGCCAGCTTACGGCTATATCGTGGATGAAGCGGGTCACTATGTAGGAGTCGCCCTGATGGTGCATATGGGCGGGATAGAGGAAGTTGCGGACGGGGACGAACCTCTCGAAGAAGAGCTTCGCCGCTGCCTCATACATCGTTTTGGACTCGTCATATATCGCAACTCCGACGGGAAGCTGACCGGTCAGCAACCATCCTTCCGTGACGTGCCCCACGACCGCCGGGGAACTCTCCCTGGCCGGATAACCCGGCGAGTGCGACGCGGCGATTCTCTCAAACGCCTCGATGAACCTCTCCCTCTCCTCATCACTCAAGAGATCGTAACACCAGTCGTAGATGCAGGCCCCCACGTGCATGTAGTTGAGAAATACCCGACCGAGACGATCGGGGTTGTCCCAATCGTCCTGCAACGATCTGAACCACCGTTCGATAGCCTCACGTCCCGCCCTCTCATCACCCGTGATGAGATATAGGAAAGCCCTGCACAGGGGATGACGGGAGTTCCTCACGGCCTTCCAGTTTTTAGCGAACTCCGGCGTCTCGATCTTGCGTCTGATATCCGGTAGATCTTCAGGGCGGACGTAGATCCGGGGATGTCCCGACGGGACATCGGGGATCTTGGCGCGATCCTCAGCCGCAAACGCGAGGATCATCATGAAAGCTGACACATAGATGAACTGGCTCATAACTTCTTCTCACGGAACTAGACGATACCGGGCTTTGAGTGGGTTGATTATATTCCCATGTAAGGATGCTGTCAAGCCCCTATAACTAAATTTCCCTCTGGATGGAGGAGACCAAGTGGAGTGATTTTATCATCCTTCCTTAATTCTTCCCATCCGTAGGACGGATTTTATATGCTGCCAAGTAATGAGCTTGCAGAGGGTGCTTGAGTGTGGTAAAATAAGAGCAGCTAGGGGAGAAGGGGATCGGAGGAAAAGTGATTCATTTTCCTTTGATTCCTGCCTGAGTGAGTAGGGTATCCCCCAACTTAAGATTACCCGAGAATGGGGCACTTCATATATGATCAACTATGATCAACGGAGGTAGGAAAATGAGGGTAAACTGTTGCTCAGGAGGGCGCCAAAGGTCAGATAAGGTACTTATGCTGTTTGTCTTCGCCTCCTCTTTGGTCCTTGCCGGTGCAGCTTCCGCCATAGGTGCGGAGTTCAAGCTCGTTGCAGGCGACGGAGAGGCAGGTGACATTTTTGGCTATTCTGTGTGCATCTCCGGGGACTACGCTATAGTGGGCGCTTACGGCGAGGATGAGAAAGGCACAAATGCCGGGGCGGCCTATGTTTTCTACAGAGAAGGAACCACCTGGAGCCAGCAGGCTAAGCTTATAGCAAGCGACGGAGAGGCAAATGACCACTTTGGCTGGTCCGTATCTATCTCTGGGGACTATGCCATAGTGGGGGTTTACCGTGAGGATGAGAAAGGCACAAATGCCGGGGCGGCCTATGTTTTCTACAGAGAAGGAA
>CAZHVH010000441.1:0-1167 GCA_964535855.1 uncultured bacterium | reverse complement strand
CCACCTGGAGCCAGCAGGCTAAGCTTATGGCAAGTGACGGAGAGGCAGATGACTACTTTGGCAGTTCTGTATCCATCTCTGGGGACTATGCCGTGGTGGGTGCTTACCGTGAGGATAATAAAGGCTCAAATGCCGGGGCGGCGTATGCCTTTCTGCGCAGCGGAAGCAACTGGAACCAGACTAGCAAGCAGACCGCAAGCGATGGGGAGGCTGATGATAATTTCGGCTATTCTGTATGCATCTCCGGGGACCACGCCATAGTGGGTGCATACTATGATGATAATGAGAAAGGTACAGATGCCGGAGCAGCATATATCTATCACTCCACAAGTGATCTTTCCCTTCCCGTGGAGCTCAGCACATTCACAGCCTTCGTGGAAGATGGAGAGGTGGTGCTCAGGTGGCGAACCGAAAGCGAGGTGAACAACATCGGATTTATCCTCTTCAGAGGAGAAAGCAGAGAGGGTCCATTCACAAGGATCACAGAGCGTATCATACCCGGGGCGGTAAACACAGCCTTACCGAGGGAATATTCATTCAGAGACAAAGAAGTAGAGGGGGGAAGGACATACTTCTACTACATAGAGAGCGTTGACATATCTGGGGACAGGATGAGGTCAGATGTTGTGAGGGTTGAGATCTCGAACCTGCCTATACCAGAGGAGACCAGGCTTCTTCCGAATTACCCGAATCCCTTCAATCCTGACACCTGGATACCGTATCAGTTATCAAAGGATGGAGAGGTAGAGATAAGGATATACGATGCTTCAGGCAGGCTGGTAAAAGAGCTGAAATTGGGTTTCAGGCGTGCTGGCTACTACAAGAGCAAGGAGAGGGCAGCATACTGGGATGGGAAGAACGAGCTTGGAGAAAAGGTGACAAGCGGAGTTTACTTCTACCAGATGCAAGTTTCGGGAAGGACGTTTATGAGGAAGATGGTTATCCTGAAGTGAATCACCATCTTAGGGCAACATTTTATATGCCGCCGTTTCCGACGGGGGATAAACCCTCGTCCTACGAGATAAAGCGTTAATTTTTGGAGTGCGACGACCCAGTCGTCTTCAGCAATGACAATGACTGGGTCATTGTACTCCAAAGACTTAACAGTGAAGACTCGACTTTTGCAGTAACTCTACTGGTAAAAGAGACTGATATAAGATAACATAA
>CAZHVH010000440.1:0-3357 GCA_964535855.1 uncultured bacterium | reverse complement strand
GACAGAACAGGCAGGCCTTTCGTCCCTCCCAGGGATCGTAGCCGTTTTTGGGGATTACAACAACGACGGCTATCTCGATATATTCGTGAGGGCTGATCCGAGCAACCGTCTCTATCACAACAACGGCGATGGAACTTTCACGGAGGTGGCTTCGATCGCGGGGGTTGATAAGGCAAAAAGTGAAGGGCGCTCGGTCGTCTTCGGGGATATTGACGGTGATGGCGACCTGGACCTCTTCCTATCGCAGAACCTCTACCGGAACAATGGCACGCCCAACCACTGGTTACAGGTTAAGCTGATCGGGACGGTAAGCAACAAAGCAGGCATCGGTGCCAGGATCAGGGTGGTAGCGGGAGAGCTTTCGCAGATCAGGGACGTTACAGGTGGTAACGGATACTCCCAGAACCTCATCGCCTCCTTCGGCCTGGGCAAACACGATAAGATCGATTTGGTTGAAGTACACTGGCCCAGCGGAATCACTCAAACCCTCACGAACGTCCAGGTGGATCAGCTGATAACCATCGTTGAGGAAGGCGGGGATACCGTTCCGCCCTCTGAGATCACGGATCTATCAGTTGAATCCACCGATAACATCTCCGTCACACTCACATGGACCGCTGTCGGAGACGATGGAAAGATCGGGACGGCGAGCAGATACGATATCCGATACTCCACATCGCCGATAGATGAGAGCAACTGGGATTCCGCCATATCCCTCGCTAAAACGCCTATACCCAGCCCCGCAGGTCAGAGGGAAACCTTCAAGGTAATCGGTCTGGATCCCAAGACGACCTATTACTTCGCTATTAAGGTTCTGGACGATGCTGGTAACTCCTCCGGCTTATCCAACCTCGTCCAGACAACCACACAGCCTGAGCCGAGGGTGAACTACGGCGTGAAGATGAACGGCAGGAACGGTTACGTTTACATTCCCCACAGCCCCAGCCTGAACATCACCGGAACCGCCCTGACGATGGAGGCGAGGATACGCATTAAAGGCGATAGCGATGATAACCACTGGATAGTCTGCAAGCAGGACATCGACGGCAGACGCTCCTACGGCTTCTACATCAACAGATGGTCGAGAAGGGTGCAACCCTCAATCCAAACCACAGACGGACATTTTGAGGGAGAACTCGGCGATATCTCGCTCGAGTATGGTAAGTGGTATCACGTTGCCGTAACGTATGACGGGAGCAAGATCAGAACCTATGTTAACGGGGTTTTAAAGGGCGAAGGAGGATGGTCCGGCGACATCATACCGAACGACAGGGAACTGACCATCGGTGGAACCTACTGGAACGAGAATGATACCTTAAACGGTATCATCGATTATGTCCGGATCTGGAATGTCGCTCGCACGGAGGAGGAGATCCGCAGGGATATGAACGCCACGCTTCCGGGCTCCACACCCGGTCTGGTCGGCTACTGGACGTTCTCGCAAAACGTCTTCGACAGAACGCCCAACGCCAACAACGGAACCCTGCACGGGGATGTCAGCTTTGTCGAGGTCATATTGCCAACTCCTGGTGATGTCTCGGGAAACGGCAGAATCTCGGCATACGACGCCACGATTGTCCTCAGAGCGTGCGTCGGAAGGATCACCCTCACGCCGGAACAAGAGATGCTCGCGGACGTTAGCGGGCAGGACGGGGTCACACCGTGGGATGCAGCTCTGATCTTACAGTATGTCGTCGGGATAATCGATTCTTTCCCAGTCGAAGGTGGTACCAGCGCTCCTTCGCCTGTAGATGGACGAACACATACGGTCTCCGTCGGCGATGTCCGAGCTAAGCCGGGCGAGAAGGTGATCCTGCCCATCAGAGTTGAGGATGCGGGTAAGCTCTATTCGCTGTGGTTAAGTCTGAGCTATGATGTCGAGGCGCTTAAACCGATTCGCGTCTGGCTCCCCGGCCAAGGCGATGTCCAGCTCGATTACAACGCAAATGGCGATGAACTACGCGTAGCGCTCGCATCCGCACGACCTATCGCCCGCTCAGGGGACGATCTGATTCTCAACGTGGAGTTCGAGGTGAGAGAGACGAATGCGGAGATACTTGCGTTGAAGCTGAGTGACGTGTTGCTGAACGAAGGTATGAGGGCGAAGCTGAGGGATGGCTATATCAGGTTGATTCCGAAAACGACCGTTCTGCTCCCCAACTTCCCCAACCCGTTCAACCCCGATACTTGGATACCGTTTGCTCTGGCCGAGGATGCAAAGGTTGTCATACGTATCTATAACATCTCAGGCAGGTTGATTCGAGAGCTGAATTTGGGTAGGCTGAAAGCGGGCTACTACGTGAGCAAAGACAGGGCAGCCCGCTGGGACGGGCGGAACGGTAAAGGAGAAAAGATGGCAAGCGGCGTTTACATCTATCAGCTACAGGCTGGCAGTAAGGTGTTTACCAGAAAGATGGTCATTCTAAAGTGAAGCTCCCCGCCGCAAGCGGCGTGATTTCTTGGGGCAGGTGCGCCTGAGCAAATCTCGCTCGCTCAGACCGCGCCTGCCTTAAAGCGATGCCGCTTCGCGGCGGTTTGAGATTATGCCGCGTTCCTCCCTACCTCAAGCGGTGGGGCATCCAATGGCAATCTTCGTGATGAACAAATGAAAACCGATGTCAAATGGGTAGTGGGGTTTATATCTCTCATGGTGATATTCTCCTACAATGGAGGAGGAGAAGGAGGAGGAGTTCCGACGGGGATAACCCTTCGCATGCTCGCCCGCGGCCGTGTTGAGTTCGGTGAGAGGTTCACGTTCAAAGTATCCGTCGAGAGGTAGCGGGCTGTGAAAGACGTAAAATTGTCAACAGGGCGAGGTTGTGGTATACTTAAAGACACGGACGACAAAGCGAGGAAGGAGAGAGATAGAATGCGTTTCAAGCTGATCCTGATCCTTCTGATGGTTGCGATGGTCGGGATTATGGCGCCATATCAGGTCGGCGCCGTGATACAGGGATCGGATATCACCGTCGAGGAGATATATAAAAACTTCAGGACGGTTTATCTGAAGTTCAAAAACTTTCAAGCCGATTTCGAGGAGACGACTTATCTGGGAGGGAAGAAGTCCCAGGCCAAGGGACGGCTGATATTCGCCAAGCCCAATCTGTTGCGCAAGGAGTATTTCGATCCTAAAGACCCGAAGAAGCTGGCACAGCTTATAGTGCTTGACGGCAAAACGGCATGGTCCTATACCCCCTGGCTCGGTCAGGTTACGAGGCAGGATATGAGCGGGGAGGAGCATAAGGAGCTTTTGCCGGGCGTAGGCGAGACGTTCGAAAAGCTGCTTGAGAAATATGACGTCAAGCTCGTCGAGGATGAGATCGCCAACGCCAAGGGGATCTACAAGGTCGAGGTGAG
>CAZHVH010000439.1:0-3366 GCA_964535855.1 uncultured bacterium | reverse complement strand
TCAGCTCCTCAAATTCCTGATCGGTCATTCCAGATCCCCCCGTTTGAAAGTCAAATGATTATCCCTTCATCTATCGGCTCATCCGGAGTTAAACCCAATTCTCCATCATACCGTACGTCTGCCATGAGCAAGCGTTCCCTCTCAAGCCGGCGCATCCGTCCTTCATTGTTGAGTTTGTGGAACAATCCCATCGTGATAGGCGTCAGTAACCCCTCTGCCAACAGGTATCGTCTCTCGTCAAAATGACTTCTAAACTCCTCATAAAGCGGACGGGGCAAAACCTCCACCCCTTTGAAAAGCCCTCTGAATTCCTCCTCTCCTTCCTCATAATGCTGCAGCGGCCGAAGAGCTTTGAGCAACTCGCCGAATACGTTGTGGATGCGATCGAATCTCTCCCGTTCTCTCTCCGTCCATCCGTCTCGGTAAACCCTCTCCACCCATCTCTGCATCTCCGACACTGTAAGCGGTGCTCCATCAGGTGGGCCTTCCTCCATCGTTCTCTTCAATCGCTCAATCTCATAAATGTATCTCACTCTATCCGGATCGAACTTAATTGCGACGTGTACCTCTACGCCTCCCTCATGTTCGCCATATCGGTTCACCCGGCCGAACCGCTGAAGCAGATCATCGACGGGTGCGATCTCGGTGAAGCAGATGTCAAAGCTCACGTCCAAGGAGACCTCTACGACCTGAGTTGCTACAAGCACGCTTAACGGATCGTTTCTCTCCCCGCGTAATATCTCCATCACCTCTCGTTCCTTCTCCGCCCTATCTCTCCTGGCAAATCGACTGTGTAGCAGATGCACCCCCTCCAATTCGTCCCTCAGGCTGAGGTAGATCTCCTGGGCTTGTGCGACCCTATTAGCCACCACCAACACGCTCTTGCCCTCATGGGCTGCCGCGATAATCTCCGGGATCATCTCCTCCAGCGACTTCGGTCGCCAACGGAGGTGATGACGTGCTTGGCTCAGGAGATGGCCTGTCCATTCATCATCTCCTTCTTCGAGCTTAAACTCCGGCAGTTCCTCATCCACGGCCTCCGAAAGCAATGATTTCAGGAAGGTGGGAAAGGTGGCGCTCATGAACAAGACACGTCCGCCCAGTGATTTGATCACTCGGATCATCTGGAGGATAAGCGCCGTGGTGTGTGAGTCGTAGGCGTGGATCTCGTCGAAGATGAAGAGTCCGCCGACGATCTCCCCTACACCGATCTCGAATCTCCGAACCCCGAAGAGCCATTTCAGGATCTGAAACGGGGTCGCTATCTTGATCGGTTTGTGGACCAAGCGGTTCACGTTCACCTCATCTTTAGCCTTTCTATAGGCCACCTCGTATTCGCCCACTTCGTCGAAATACTTTCTGAAGGCATAATCCAAGGCGCGAGCATGCAGAACTGATACGTTATCCGGGCCGAAGATCCCTTCGAGGGTTTTAGACATCGCCTCGATGCTCGCCTGATAGGGAAGCAGATAGAAGATGCGTTCTCCGCCCTCACGATTATTCATCGCCCAGAGCAATGCCGCCCATGTCTTGCCTGAACCGGTCGGTGCCTCCAGTATGGCATTGCCTTTATGTTCCCCGATTCTCCTTTGAAAACGGCGGAGAGGCGGCGGATCGGGGGATGGGATCTGAGATATGAAGTGTGAAATGCCCGCGCTGACGGCGTGATCAGACGCCATGAGCCAACCCCGGGCGAGAGTGAGCATCAGGGCCTCTTCGTCGAATCCATCCCTGCCTAATAGCTTTCCTCTTCTAAGACGCCAGTATAGCTCCTCTAAAATGGAGGCGGGAGGTTCAAGCGCTGTGGGGGAAAGGGGGAAATGTAGCTTTGAAAAGACCTGCTGGGAAGCCGTGAAATTCTTAATCCATTCCCAAAATCCTTCCATTTCGGCTCTTTTCTCCTTGAACTTCTCCTCCGCCTCGGAGCACAAATAAGGGTCTGGGGAATATCCTGAATCTGACATCAACTGCTGATCATCCATATCTCGATGATGGGTGATCACCGCTGCAAGAGCGACTCTTATAGTCGGATCCTCCTCCCCTGCCATCGCCCGTAGCAGCGAGGCGGAGAGCACCTCATGGCGGAAATTCCATCCCCCACCTTTTTTCAGCGACTCCTGGAATCCCTCGGCGGCTTTGCCTAAGTCATGGCTCATCCCGCTTAAGATCAAGGCATGTTCCAATTGGTCGGCTTTCCTTTGAGGCAGCAATCGGTTGAGATGTGGACGGTACGCCCTCATAAATGAAATCGCCGATATCGGTGAGATGGCGTCTAACACGCCGATATAGCTCCTCTGGAGTAACAAGGGGATAGCGATGAACCAAAATATTGCGGAAACGAACCAGTTCCCCCATTCGCCGAGCAAGCGATGACGATAAGACCCCGTGTATTGCCAGACGGACGAATACGTCCGGATAACTGGTCGGCGTGCCCCACCCCATCCGGGCGATGATATGTCTCCCCATATCAGTCGCTGCCTCGGCGGCTATACGAAGCCTGTTCTGAGCTACGTCTATGTTATCTTCATTGGCGAGAAACGCCTCCTCGTCCAGTTGGGCCAACCGCTCAAGTCGGCGATGCGCTTGCTGAACGAAAGAAAGCTGGGTGAGCAGAACATTTCGATCGAGCATCACCCCACTCATACCCAGGATACCCTCGACCATCTCGTCGTGAAATCGCTTCAACCATTCCGAGAAATCCAGCCATTCGCCGACGATTCGCTCCTCGAAGGTGATGCGGAGCAGCTCATCAGCACAATAAAGCACTTCCCCCTTCGAGATGACCTGCCATTGCAGTAAAAGGGGAGCGCGCTGAAGGAGGACCAGATCTAGCTCCTTCGGTGCTATGACCTTTTCAATCTCCTCCGAGAGCCTCGACCACCGTTCCAGCCAATCATCACCCGGCTCATCGAAGAACACCACGGCGATATCAACATCGCTTAGCCGATCATCGAATCCCTGCGCTGACGATCCGAAGAGGTAACAAACCGCTACCCCGTGTTTCTGACAGATCTCGGATAACGCCGACTTTAACTTCGCAAGTTCATCTGTTCCCATCAATAGACCTCCTCAAGGTATCACCTCTCGTCCAAGAACACTCGCAGATGCTCTACGATCTTCTGCACCTGTCGTTCGATTCTATTCACCTGCGGTGCATTTGATTTCATGCCGCAGTGAGCCAGATTATTGCGGAGTTCGGTGATCTGATTCCAAAATTTAGCGGCTTCGCGGCTTTTTGGAAGTCCTTTTCTTTCCCCTTCGCCATCCTTTCTTTGTTTCCCCCCTCAAATGCTATCCTTCTGAGTGAGATGAGGGACGACTTCCCGGACGAAAGCGCTGAAATCGTCTATTCTGTCCAGCAGGCTA
>CAZHVH010000438.1:0-3367 GCA_964535855.1 uncultured bacterium | reverse complement strand
CTCGACTCTTGACTCTCGACTCTCGACTATCTTAACCTGCTTTTTGCATCCCACTACACTCAGCGATAATATGAGCGTCTATATTATATCCATTCGAGGTTAAGGCTTGGTAAAGGGAGGGTTATTTTTCGGTAAAATCCCCTGTTTTCCTCTCCAGGCGGAGGAATAGCCCGTCACTTGGGCAAACAAACACCCGATTTAGACATCCGGGCGTTTCAACCTCGCCTCTCTCCCCAAGGGCTGATATGGCCAGCTCCTGCTCGTCGGTCGGCTCCGGAAAACCCTTGACATCCGTCCTCGTTTGTGTTATCTTTTTTAGAAAAATAACACACCTCCTGACAGGCGATTCCCCGTTTTGAGCGGGAAAGGGTTAGAGAAAATCCGGTGAGGTTATAAGAAGACGAAGGTGCTCCTGGCGATCGCCACCTCCGTCTCCTGTTACTGCGCTCACTGTCACGGTGAGTTCAAACATATGGCGAGATGATGGGGTTAACCCCAGAACAGATAGAGGAGGCTGAAGCTATAGGTTTAAGGATGAGGGAGAGATGTCAAAATGATTCCTGGATTTACAGGATGAATATCCAAGGAGGTGTGGCGTGAGGATCAAAATTTCCATCTCAGTTCTCGCTTTGCTTCTGGTATCCGTCCAGTTTTGCTGGACACAGGAGAGGTTGGAAGAGATCATCGTGACGGCTACCAGAACGGAGGAGCCTACCAGAAACATCCCCGCGAGCGTGACGGTCATCTCAGAGAAGGGGATCAACCTGTCCAGCGTCATGGATGTCGATGATATACTGAGGATGTATCCGGGGATCGACGTGTCTCGACCGACAGGTTTCCTGGGTAGAGGACGTGCTTCGCTGAGGGGAGTCGGGAATCAACCCGGCAGAACGCTGGTGTTGCTCGATGGCTGTCCGATGAACAAAGCCGACACGGGGAGCGTCAACTGGAACAGAATCTCCCTCAATGACGTTCAGCGCGTGGAGATCGTCAGAGGTCCGACATCAGCCCTTTACGGCTCCAGCGCCATGGGCGGGGTGATCAATATCGTGACCAAAAAGCCGACGGAGACCCTCTCGACCAACCTGAAGCTCAGATGCGGCAGCTTGAAGACATTTGGGGGAGATCTGCTCATCAGAGGTAAGGCGGGCAAGCTCGGCGCTAAGCTCTCGGCGACATACCTTCAAAGCGACGGATACGACCCCGAACCCCCTGAGAAACGGGACAAATACAACATCAAGAGGGATTTAAAACAAGGTATCCTCACGGCCGGGCTGAACTACGACATCACCGAACGATCCTCCCTGAGCGTGGGATATTCGAGGTTCGACGACCACAGGGGCGAGGGGAAGAAATACCGACACGAGAAGGGCGTCTACCGGGAATGGGACACTGACGCCTTCGACCTCTCCTTCAAGTCGAAAGCCGAGATCGACGGATCGCCTCTCAACCTCAAGGCGAATCTCTACTACAACGTCGAACACTACTACTGGAACAGGGAGAGGTTGAGGAAGGGGAAATATACGTGGTATGAGGTGAACGTCCCGAGAGTGGATGGGGGTGCGATGATCCAAGCTTCCCTCACCTCGGACTTGATGGGCGGGAAAGCGAAGGGCACATTGACGGTGGGGATAGACGGCAGATACGGAAGCGTTGAAGGTGAGGACGCTTACAGGATCAAAAACGACAAGCCTTCGAACCTCAAGGTTACAAACAGAGGGAAACAGCAGAACATCTCCCTGTTCGCCCAGGGATATATGGGGAGCTCCCGTGTAAACCTTCTCCTCGGCGCCCGATACGATTTCATAAGGAGCTACGACGGGGAGTTCAAGGACCCCTCCGGGTTCCTGCCGAGCAAAAGTTACGATGAGAAGAGGTGGAGCGGTCTCAGCCCGAGGATCGGGTTGGTGTATCATCTGAGGGATGACACCCGGCTGCGCCTCTCCTTAGGCAGCGCTTTCCGAGCGCCCATACTGGACGACCTTTACAGGAACGGCATCTTCTGGGGCAGGATCTACAAGGCTAACCCGGAGCTGGAACCTGAGAGAATATTCTCGGCTGAGATAGGGGCCGAACATGAGATCGGTGATCTACTTCAAGCCGAGCTCAGCGCATACTACAGCGTCGGCAGGGATTACTTCTACCCAATCAAGGTGGGGAAAGACCCGAACATCGGGCGTGACCTCTATCAGAGGCAGAACGTCGGGAAAGTGGAGATATACGGCTTGGAGCCCGGACTGACCGTTCGTCCCGCCGAAGGGCTCAAATGTTTCGTCAACACGCTCCTGCTGATGATGGTGAGGATAGCTTTCGGGATGCCCTGGTCGAAGGCCACGAAGGTATTTCTGGGCGTCAACCTCGCCACAGGCGCTTTGGTGCACGGTATCGCCGTGATTTTAGCTATACTCGTCTGGCGAGGGATCGGGAACTCCGTATGGGTGAAAAGGATCAAAAGCTGGAAGACGGAGACGCCAAATTATTGATAGAAGTCGAAGGGTTAAAGTTGACGCCCATCGGCAGCGATGAGCCTGTGTTGAAAGGGGTGGATCTGAACGTCAGGGAGGGGGATTTCATCGGCATATTCGGCGAATCGGGCTGTGGCAAAACCCTCCTCTGTTTTGCTCTCAGCGGGGTGATACCGAACAACATCCCTGCCGAGCTTAAGGGGAAGATCAGTTACTCGGAGGAGCTTCTCACCCAGAGCGGTGTGCTGGGGGTGGGGCTGGTCTTTCAAAACCCGGAATATCAGCTGCTGTCGCAAACCGTGGAGGATGAGATCGCTTTCGGACCGTCAAACCTCGGATGGGATGAGGAGGATATAGCCGAAGCCGTCTCATGGGCTTTGAAATCCCTGGGGATAGAGCACCTCAGGGATAGAAGGATCGATACCCTCTCGATGGGTGAGAAACAGCGGGTGGCGGTCGCAAGCGTCCTCTCGATGAGACCGAAGGTGCTCATACTCGACGAGCCGACGGCTTACGTTGACCCCCAAGGGTGCGAGGCGCTTCTGGAATCCCTGAGAGGGCTCAACGAAAAGTTTAAGATCGCCGTCATCCTGGTCGAACACGACCTCCAACTGCTCGCCCGATATGCGAGGAGAACCTATAAGCTGGAAGATGGCAGGTTACACGACGGACACCAGGAAGTTAACCCGGGCGCTGATGAGATTGAAACTCCCTTATTTCATCTGTTTCATGTTCTCCACCATCATGAGGATGATCCCTCTCCTTTCGGAGGAAGCCAGGAGGGTGCTCGACGCGCAGCGATGCAGGGGGTTTCGGGTGAAGAGGCTCATATACCCGAGAAATTGGCTGCCGCTCGTGTTGCCGATGTTAGTTGCCACCATGCAAAGGGCTGAGCAGATGGC
>CAZHVH010000437.1:0-3374 GCA_964535855.1 uncultured bacterium | reverse complement strand
AGGAGATCGGCGATCGCATCCTCAACCCATGGATAAGATCACAGCTCCTGGAGGGATTGAAGGTATAGTTTCCTTGCGGGCGATGTCGAGGCGTTGTATCATATAGGCGGGGAAAAATAGCCGCGGAGGAAAACCTATGATGAGACGCAAGGCGGCCTTGACTGCTTTGGTCTTATTCCTCTTCCTCCTCCTCATGGGAGCTAGCGGGGATAAGAGGTTCGATAAGCTGCTCCAGGAGGGCAGGTTGCTCTTCGAGGAGGGGGATTTCGAGGGGGCGATAGATAGGCTCAGATCGGCCATCATCCTCGGCGGACCGAAGAAGAGAATGGCCACGGCCTATATGCTCGTGGGCATCTCCTACCTGGCCATGGGAGGCCGAAGGGAGGCCGAGTCCTGTTTCGAGTTCGCCATCAAGCTCAATCCCGAACTCCAGATGCCGAAGGGATATCCTCCCAAGGCGGTAGCGCTCTTCAGGAAGGTTCAGAGGAGGCTCCTCGGCAGATTGCTCCTGAAGACGGATCCGCCTGAGGCGGAGGTATACCTCGACGGCAAAAGGATCGGGCGAACCGATCGGAGAGGCGAAATTGAGATCTATCCCGTTCTGATCGGCAGACATCGTCTCGAGCTGAGAAAAATCCACTATCATGATCATATCGGGGAGATCGTCGTCAAAAGCGGAACGAATACCGTGAAGCTCAGCCTGAGAAAGATCAAAATTCGGCTGAATCTACGCAGCGATCCCATCGGTGCCGAGGTTCTTCTTAACGGAAGAAGGGTGGGCGAAACGCCCATCAATCTGGAGGTGGAGGAGGACGCCCGTCCGGCTCTGACGGTGAGATATCCGACATATAGGGAGTTTTCAGGCGATGTGATGATAGAGGGAAACAGGGTGTTTCTGGGCGATACGGCCTATCCGGTGAGGCGTTTTTCAGCCTCGATCCTCATCAGGCTTGAAAAGCTTCCGCCCGGCGTCCTCCTCGTCAGATCCGATCCGGAGGGAGCGGAGGTTCATCTGGACGGCAGGTTTGTGGGGATCACGCCGTTGAAACTGGAGAAGGTGGAGGTAGGTAAACACGAGATATCTATTTTCAAGGATGGATTCGATCGGCTGTACGATGAGGTGAAGATCGAAAGCGGCAGGATCGCCGTCTATCGCGGCGTGCTGGGGGGAAAGGTCGAGGTTAAATCGGTGCCGGAGGATGCCGAGGTGATCCTGAACGGCCGGAGAATCGGCCACACCCCATTGAGAAGCCCTCAGCTTCCTCCCGGATCGTATACGGTTCTGATCCGTAAGCCGGGGTTTAGGGATATCTGGAGCAGGGTCACGGTGTCAACCGGCAGGACGGCGGAGATCGTCGGACATCTGAGGCCATATATCGGAGCGCTGTGGATCTCTTCGGATCCGAAAGGGGCATCTATATTCGTCGATGGGAAATTCTCCGGCAGAACGCCGAAGCTGATCTACGGCTTAGAGGTGGGGAAACACGATATCAGGTTGAAGATGGGAACCGCCTCATGGTCAGGCAAGGTGAGGATCAGACGTAACCGGATCGCATATCTCGCTCCCCATGTGCGTTGAAAGGGGATCCGTGATGTGGCGTGAGATATCGATAATCGCCCTTTTGGGCTTCATACTGGTCGGATGCGGGGCCAAGAATGAGTTCGGTACGGTTCTCTACGCCGAAAACAGGCCACAGGGCAATATAGCTCTGATCTCCGTCGAGAACCTGCCGAAGCTTAAGGGAGGGGATCGTCTCGAGGGGATAAGGCATCTGAGGATCACACATCCCGTCACAGGCGAATATCTGTGTGATGTGGAGGAGAAACCGGGCGGGGCGGAGGTGGTTTACGTGATGGGCGGGATCGCCCTTGTCAAGGGGTGTAAACCGTTTGCCGAGGGGGATATCATGAGGTTGAAAAGGCGCTCTAAATCGCCCTCACCCCCTCTCGTCAAGCCGGTGGGGCGCGTTGTGGAGGTAAACCCTCAAAGTCAGCACGTGTTCGTCCGGCTCTTCAACGACGTCGATCCACCCTCAGGTGACGATCTGCTCAGCGCGGCGGCACCGATCGAACTTATACGCTCCAGATCGGGTCCCGTGGCCTTCAGGATGAGAAAGGTATGCGATCTGTTTCAGTTCAAGAGGATGCCGGATGGGACATTCAGGTGTCTTCCAACCCTCAGGGATGCCATCCCCGTCGAAGGGGATATCGTCATCAGGCTCAGTGAAAGGAATCTGAGGGAATGGTTCGAGGGGATCGGATTTGACCTGCCTGAGACGGCGATACAGATCAGGAAGTTCAACCTCGCTCGCAGGAAGATGCAGATGGAGCTCTTCAGCGAAGCAGTTCAACTGCTGGAGGATGTGGAACGATCGGGAGCAGATGTGGGTGTGAGTATGGGCGAGGTGAAGTATCTCATCGGGACATGTTACGCCGAACTGGGCGATCCGAAGAGGGCTGCCTTCTACCTCAACCTAGCCGCCAACTTCCTTCCCGACGATCCCAGGCCGTTCATGATGCTGGGATGGGTTTACCTGGAGATGAATCGCCTCGTCGAAGCGGCTGAGGCCCTTGAGGTCGCCGGAAACCTGATGCCGGATTGCGCTCAGATCTGGACGGATATCGGGGATATCTACCGGATGGCCGGGAAGGAGGCCGAGGCCGCGAGGTGTTACGAAAAGGCGTCTATGATCGAGAGTAAGTAAGACCAAAGCAGCGAAATTTTTCCCGTTAAAACCCCTCCGAAACACCCTCTATATATTTTCTGAGGGAGACGAGGGGCGATTTCGTCCTCACGGACTCACCGCCTCCATCCTTGAAACGAAATTTTTTGTTAAAAATCGCCCGAACTGTTGTCTATATATGATGGAGGGAAAAACGATGGGGAAGGAGTTGCTGGAGAGAATCATATCAGGAGACCAATCCGCCTTCAAGAAACTGGTGAGGAAATACCGCCATACCGTCTTCCTCTCAGCCCTCTCCATCCTGCATGATCCCGACGAGGCTGAGGAGATCGCCCAGGAGGTCTTCCTGAAGGTTCACCTTCATCTGAGCGGATTGAGAGATCAAAATGCGTTCGAGAGATGGCTGAGGAGCATAACATGTAACTTGGCGATAAATCGGCTGAAGAAGAGGGTAAGAAGAAGCTGCATACCCCTTGACGAGGTGGCATCTGAGGATTTGCTTTCCCCACCGGCAGATGAGGAGCTACTGAGAAAGGAGATGGTGGAGGAGGTCATGAGGGCGATGGACGAGCTTCCAGAGGGCGAGAGGGAGATACTGAGGGAGCATCTCCTGGAGGAGAAGGGATACAGGGAGCTAAGCGAGAAGTATGGACTGTCATATCATGCTGTTGTGATGCGTGTGAGGAGGGC
>CAZHVH010000436.1:0-3383 GCA_964535855.1 uncultured bacterium | reverse complement strand
CCGATATAACTCCCAGTTTGAACATATCCTCACCTCAGAACTTGATTTTCCATCTTCCGCCTGAGATTATAGATCCGCTAGGCTTCGATGTCAAGGGTTTGAAAGCTTCCGCGTTCATCAGCTTTTACTTCTTGTCGTTTTTCCCCTTCTTCTCCTTCAGAGTTAGGCGGCTTTTCAACCGTTCGAGCTCCTGATTAAGTTCATCGAGTTTAGATTGTAGCTGTTCGTTTTCAGCCTTCAGGCTGTTTATCTGCTCTTGAAGGATCGAGTTTTTCTCCTCCATCTCTCTTATCTGCTCTAATTTTTCACGTTGTTCCTCTGTGGTCTGGGCCAATCTTTTGGCCAGCGTCACGAGGAGCTTCTCGGCCACTGTGGGCATGTTTTCAATTATAGCCTGTACGCCGCCTGAGTAAAGGGTGATCTTGCTTCTTGTCAGCGCCTTCACCGTAGCCGTTCTGGGGGTTTCCAGGATAGTGCTCAACTCTCCGAAGAAAACGTCGGGACCTTTAATCGTGGCCACCATCTCATCGCCTTTAAATACGCCGAGTTCGCCGGTGTTGAGTATATATATAATCCCGTTGTTGGGCTCATTTTCTCTCACTATGATCTCGTCCTTCTCATAATACCATACCTTATCGTCGGTAGGAGATACTTTTGGCATGGGAACACCTCAACCCAGATTGTATCTTAGAAAATACAATTGATATCCTTTGCGGAATCCCAGTGATTCGTAAAATCCCAGTGCGTTTTCGTTAGAAGTGTCGACCGTCACCTGGATTCCTGTCAGCTCTCTTTCACGCATCCTCTCAAAGGCGGCGTAGACCAACGCTCGTCCTATCCCCCTTCCCCTATATTCGGGATGAACCCCCAGCAGAGCGATATATGCCGTTCCTTGGTCGAGCAGATAGAGGCTCAAGTCCATAATCAGAAACCCGACAAGCCTTCCACCTTTGAGGGCCAAAAATATGCCGTCCCCGCGGGCGTTGATCCTTGAGATCCACCCTTTCACATCTTCAACCTCCATTCGGCTGTATCCCCAGGAGTTGTGAAATATGAGATTGATCATATCGGTTAGGGAGGTGAGCTCCTCATCGGAATCCAATCCCTTAATTGACACCTGCTCTGTGTTCACTTTAAAGGCGGAGTAGCTCAAGTAGGAAAAAAGGGCGTGTAAGTTCCAGAAACTCCTTTGGATTTCAAACCCGTTTGCGAGGAGAACCCGGACCATCCATTTATCCTTGCTGTTTCTGGTCGTCTGTAAATAGCGCCATCCTTTTTCACGTGCTATCTTCTTGGCCCGTTCCAACAATATTTCGGAGGCCGCCCACGAGATCTGTGAATTCTCCACGATAGGTCCGATCATGTTCTCGCTCTCATTCGGCACAAGCTGTATATATCCGATCACCCTGTCATCGAACTCCGCCACAAGTATGTCGTTCATCGGGTCCTCGGACCTCGATATATCCTCTTCGATATCCGGCCTTGTTATCAGATCGGGGCCGATGACGGTGTTGCAGAGCTGCACCAGACGCTCTATATCATCTGGGGTAAGGTTCCGCACCCAGAGTTTCATCGATCCCCTTGGCGCATCTAAATCCCACGTAGGGATATCTCCCCTTTGGATTTCGCCTGAGCATCTTGGTCAATCCACGCAACCGGCCCGTATCATCCTTCCAAATCCCCCCCCTTAATACCGGCTCTCTAAAGGGGGTTTTAGCGCCGATGATGATATCGTAAAGGGATAATTTCCGCCCGTAATTGATCATCTCCACCCACTCCCATACGCTTCCCGCCATGTTGTGTACGCCCTCGGGTGAAGCGTCGTTCGGAAAAGCGAAGACCGATCTGAGGTTTACGCCCCTCGATGTGACGAAGTTTGCTCGTAATCCATCCCAAATCCGCCCCCACGGCCATTCACTCCTCTCCTCGTTCGCCGGTCCGAACGCCGCCCTCTCCCATTCCACCACCGTGGGTAGTCGCTTTCCAGCCCATAAAGCGTAGGCCTTGGCGTCCTCATACGAGACGTTAACGACGGGGAAATCCCCCTTGCCGATCGGATATCTCCCATTCTTCCAGTGTGGAGGAGGAGGATAACCGGTTTCATCGATAAACCTTTGATACTGGGCGTTTGTGACCTCATATTCGTCCATATAGAATGAGCTAAGGGGAACGGTTTCAAGCCCTTTAGGCTCCCCGCTCTTATCGAAGCGAATCCGGTTAAAGCTCGGGCCGCATTTGATGAACCTCATGCCAGGAGGCGGTATAAGCCTTATTCGGGCGGATATCTCCTCGCTTCGCTTGCCCGATTTGTCCATCAGGATCACCCTTATCTCTTTGACTCCCGGATCGGAGGAGAAGCGCCATCTCCTGATGGGCGAGAAAGGCTCCCACTCGGATGTCCGGTTCAGGTCGCTGAGGAGCATCTTCGCTATCCCCGTCTCATCGCTAGCATTGATCTTTATCACCACCTCGGGGGAGATCGTAACTTCGGCTCCGTCGTTTATGGTGACCGTAGCTATTGGGGGGAGCTGATCCTTGGCCAAGGTTGCCTCTACCGTCACCGTCTTGCCCGCATCCACCGCTGATACCCCCTCCCAGAACATATCGCCTTTAACGAGCCTGATCTTGTACAGTCCGGATTCGATTTCCTCCAACGAACACGGCGTTTTTCGGCCGGTCGGTTTTCCATTGAGGTAAACATCGGCTCCCAGATTATCCCCTGAGAGGATTATCAGATTTCCCTTTCCCCTCCAGAGCTTAAGTTCGATCTTAGTGATCTTCCCCTCGGCGACGTCCACCGTCATCGATCGCTGCTCGTAGAACCTCTTTTTAAGGGTTAGGCTATGCTTCCCAGGGCTCAGCTTAAAGTAGAAGGGAGTCGTTTTCCCCGTCGCCGTCCCATCGATCAGAACCTCTGCCCCGGGCGGTTCCGACACGACGAAAAGAACCCCTATCGTTTCATCCCCTGGTGATTCATCGATCGCCATAGCGAAGATCAACACACATGACAATAGGAGAAATCTCATTGATTCACCTCTAAATCAAGAAGATTAAGTCGATCGGGACACAAGATCCCGTGCCCTATCACTTCTTATAGCTTTCGTCAAGCGAGTAGATAAAGGCGTATATCTCGGCGACGATCTGATAAAGCTCCGGAGGAACCTCTGCCCCGACCTCTACCTGCGACAGAAGCTCAACGACCACCCTGTCCTCCCGGATCGGGATGAGATGTTGACGGGCGATCTGAATGATCTGCTCGGCGATCCAACCCTTCCCGGAAGCCAGGACCTTGGGGGCATTATCCCTCTGGGGATCATATCCAAGGGCGACAGCGGCTTTTCTCTCGTTTCTCATGCCATCAGGTTTACCCTTTTTCGCTCGCC
>CAZHVH010000435.1:0-3389 GCA_964535855.1 uncultured bacterium | reverse complement strand
CAGTATCTCCTCTTCCGTCACATCGTCGTATATCTTCGCCCTTCCGATCTCATCGAGGAGGACGAAGTTCAACCTCCCGGCCTTCACCTTCTTATCGTGACGGATGATCTCCAGAAGCCCCCTCAGATCCAGATCGGTCGGCACACGGGTCGGAAGGCCGATTCGATCAAGCAGACGGTACATCCTCTCCAAATCCTCCTCCCTGAGCTTCCCCCGTCTCAACGAGATGAGCCCTGCGCAGATCATACCGATTGAGACCGCCTCCCCGTGTCTGAACCTCTCGTATCCGGTTGCCGTCTCGATGGCATGGCCGATGGTATGCCCGAAATTCAGGATCGCTCTCAGCCCTCCCTCACGTTCATCTCGCTCAACCACATCGGCTTTGATCCTGCATGAACGGGCTATCATCTCCTCCATGAAATCCATATCGAGCGAGCTTACCTTTTCGACGTTTTCCTCTATCAGGCGAAGGAAACCCTCATCCAGTATCAGACCGTGCTTTATCACCTCAGCCATGCCGGAGCGCAAGTCCCTGTCGGAGAGGGTCCTCAGCGTCTCAGGATCGATGATCACGGATCTCGGTTGATGGAAGGCCCCGATCAGGTTTTTCGCCTTGGGATGATTGACCGCCACCTTTCCACCAACGCTCGCGTCGACCTGGGCAAGGAGCGTGGTGGGCACCTGAACGAAGGGGATCCCACGCATATAGGTTGCGGCGACGAACCCTGTTAGATCCCCTATCATTCCCCCTCCCAACGCCACCAAAGCTGATCGTCTGTCCATCCTGTGATCCAGCATCACCCCGTAAAGCCTGGAAGCCTCTTCGAGGGATTTATGTTCATCGCCTGAGGGCACGAGGCAGAGCCAGGGATCGAAGCCGGCCCGTTTCAAACTTCCGATCGCCCTCTCCCCGTAGACGGAGAGCTCCGGGTTGGTGAACACCCCAACCTTTCGAGGCAGATCGATCTGAGCTAGGATCCCTCCCAATTCACCCAGCAGGCCGCTTCCGATATGTATCGTGTATCTCCTTTCAGCGAGGTTAACACTGACCGATCTCATGTCTGACCTCTGATCTGTCAAAGCTCTGGTATGTGATTCACCAGCGGTGAGAAACTCAAGCTTACGCAGCCATGAGCTTTAACCCAATGCCAAGGGCAGTTCAAATTGTTCCTTAGTGGCTTCGTTGAATATTAAAAGTTTACCCATATCGGCACGTCGTAGCTGTTGATTGGCATTTAACAGTTCGATCCCATAAATCGTTCCATCCGGAGCTAGGTCTATGTTTAGCTCTTCGCTTATCCGTATCGTCTCCACTTCAGCCGTCTTCTCTCCAAAACGGATATAAGCGATATTATAACGAGGATCATACGTAAGCTTCATAACATCGCCTCCTCATTTTTAAGCGTTTAAAAGTAACGCGTAATCACGGTGATCACAACCCACTCATTATCTTCTTGAACGGCGTAAACCTCAACCTGCTTGGTGTGATAGTGTTTCCCACGCCATCTGTTCTCAAATGCGAAGTTGCGCCGAAAGCCGGTGCGTCCAAATTTGGCCGGAAAGCATTCGCCTTTTTCTATCGTAGCGACTACTTCGTCCTCAGTAGCACCACGTTCCTTCATACGTTCTTTAGCGTGCGGATGAATACGAATTACCATAACTAAACTCCCAGTTCCTTTCAGTGAGGTTAACGCTGACCGATCTCACGTCTGACCTCTGATCGGAAGATCTCCAGGATCTCCTCCGTTATCTCCTCGATCGAGCGGCCGGTGGTCTCTACCTGGAAATCGGCCTTGGCATAGAAGGGGGCCCTCCTGGCCAGCAGTTCCCTGATCCTTCCCATCGGATCGGGCACGTTCAGGAGCGGCCGATGGCTTTCGGATGACACCCTCCTCCAGATCTCCTCCGGCGTTGCATTGAGACAGAAGATGATTCCGCTGCGTCTGAGGTTTTTCAGGTTCTCCTCTCTAAGCACTACGCCTCCGCCGGTCGAGATGACGTGTGCATCCAGCTTCGAGACCCTCTCCACCACCTGGGATTCCACCTCCCTGAAAAAGGGTTCGCCGAACCGGTTGAAGATCTCCGGTATGCTCACGCCGATCTCCTCTTCGATGAGGTCGTCGGTATCTATCAGGGGATATCCCAGGATGTGCGACAGTTTCCGGCCGACGGCCGTCTTACCCGTGCCCATGAATCCCACCAGGATTATGTTGGCCATCTCTCGATCCCCTCGACGTAGGAGTTGAAATTGCGGAGGGTCTCCCTCATACAGTCGCCGCCGAATTTTTCGAGCATCGCATCGGCGAGGATCAGCCCTACCATGGCTTCCCCTACGACGCTCGCCGCCGGGACGGCACAGACATCCGATCGTTCCCTTGACGCCTCGACGGGCGATCTGGTTTCGATGTCCACCGAACGCAACGGACGGGTAAGGGTCGGGATGGGCTTCATGGCGGCCCTCACGACGATCTCCTCGCCGTTGGAGATCCCCCCTTCGATTCCCCCGGCGTTGTTGGTGGATCTGTAAAATCCCCTCTCGGATGAGTAGAATATCTCGTCATGCACCGACGAGCCGGGCATCTCAGCCACCTTGAATCCCGCTCCTATCTCGACCCCTTTTATCGCCGGTATGCTCATCAAAGCTGCGGAGAGCCTGGCATCGAGCCTGAGATGCCAGTGGGCATGATTTCCCAGTCCCACGGGAACTCCCCGCGCGATCACCTCAAAGACCCCGCCGATCGAATCCCCCTTCTCCCGCGCCTCATCGATCCTCCGGATCATCTCACCTTCAACCATCGGATCGGGGCATCTGAGTGGGGATGAATCGACCCTGTCCAGATCGAATCTATCCCTTTCGGCCTTCACATCTCCGATCTGGATGACATACCCCCTGATAGCTATCCCGAACTCCCTCAGGAACTGCTTTGTCAGGGCTCCGACGGCAACCCTCGCGGCGGTCTCACGTGCGCTCGCCCGTTCAAGGACATTTCGGAGGTCCCTGTGGCCGTATTTGATTCCTCCGGCCAGATCGGCATGACCGGGGCGGGGGCAGGTGACCTTCCTCTCATCGGCACGTTCAGGGGAGAACCGACTCGGATCGGGCTCCATAACTTGAGCCCAGTTGACCCAATCCCTGTTTGATATCATCATCGATATCGGCGATCCCAGGGTTACCCCGTTCCTGATACCCGATATGATCTGTACCGAGTCTTTCTCGATCCTCATCCTGCCGCCGCGGCCGTATCCCCCCTGTCTTCGTCTCAGATCGTCGTTTATATCCTCCACATCTATCTTCAATCCTGCCGGGATACCGACCAGAACGGCTATCAAAGCCCTGCCATGCGATTCACCGGCGGTGAGAAATTCAAGCTTGCGCAGCATGAATTTAA
>CAZHVH010000434.1:0-3393 GCA_964535855.1 uncultured bacterium | reverse complement strand
CAAGCTTGAGAGAATCGAGGTGAAGGACGTATCGCCGAGATGAAGAGGATAGATAAGGATAAGCTGAACTCATTCCTGGAATCCATCGCATCCGAAGGATATGAGGTGCTTGTGCCCTCGGAGGAAAGGCTTGGGTTCGCAAGGTTCGATCCAGATACCAAGATACCGATTGAGGGAATCACCAGGAGGCCGATAAAATCCATTTTCTTTCCGCAGACCGAAACCTTGCTTGAATGGCGCGGGGATGGACCGCCGGTCGAGACCTTGCCCGATGAGACCAAACGGCTCATCTTCGGAGCAAGGCCGTGTGATCTTCGAGCGTTGAGCCTCCTGGACGGGGTTTTCATGGGAGACGTGGTTGATCCCTATTATGCAATCCGTCGTAAAAACACCGTTCTTTTTTCCCTGGCTTGTTCAAGTCCCGTCGACGGATATTGTTTCTGCGTTATGGTAGGAGGAGACCCCTTCTCCGTGGAAAACTCCGACGCTCTTTTCATCGATATGGGCGAAAGCTTCTTAGCGAGACCGATCACCGAAAGAGGCGCGAAACTGTTGAGGGAGCTGCCTGATGAGAAGATGGAGGAGAGCGAGATCGATGGTATAGCCCGGAGGTCCAGAGAGACCATTCGCGACAACCTGCTCAGATCCGGGTTTCCAGGTGAGCCGATTCATATAGAACCTGAGAAGCTGTGGGGCCTCTTCGATTCGGAGATTTGGGAGGAGGCTCGTCTGGGGTGTATAGGGTGCGGCGTCTGTTCCTTTCTGTGTCCCACCTGTCATTGTTTCGACATATCTGACGAGAGGTTTAAAAATGGCGGTAGAAGGATCCGCGTCTGGGATACATGTGCCTTTCCGATATTCACTAAGCAGGCCTCCGGCCATAATCCCAGGCCCACCCAGCGCGAGAGGATGAGACAGAGGGTGATGCATAAATTCTGTTATATTCCGGAGAACCTCCATCTTTTGGGGTGCGTCGGCTGCGGTAGATGCATCAGGTATTGCCCAGGGGGCAATGACATAAGATATATCCTGGTAAAACTGCTAAATCATCTGGGGGAGAGAAGGGTATAAATGGGACCTACGGATGAAAGGGCCTTTCAGATAATAGGCCTGGGGTTGGTGGATGTCGACCATCTGATACGTGTTCCCGGGCCGAGGAGGTGGGGAGCTATTGTGGAGGAATACCTGATGCAGAGCGGGGGAGTTGCTGCAACAGCCACTGTGGCTGCTGCAAGGCTCGGAGCCACGACCGCTTTCTGCGGAAGAATCGGCGACGACAGAATGGGAAGATTCATCCTGGAGGAGTTCCAGGAGGAGAGTGTCAACACCGATTATCTCTTCCTAGCTCATGACGGCAAAACCCCCGTTAGCGTGGTACATGTGGAGATGGAGACAGGAGATAAGACGGTATTCTTCTATCCGGGCGAAAATCTAGGCTCCCCTGTGGATATGATACCCGAGGGTGTGATATCCTCGGCGCGAGTTCTGCTCATAGACGGCTCATGGTATGAGGGTGCTCTCAGAGCTGCCGAGATAGCCAAAGGGTCAGGGACGAAGATCGTGGCCGGGATGAGGGTCAGTAGGGCGAACCTGGATCTCGTCAGGTTGGTTGACGCTTTAATAGTCAACGAGTGGATCGCCAGAGAGTTGGCTAAAGACAGGGGATTGGAATTCGCCCTAGAGGGTTTAGCTGAGCTCGGACCGGAGATCGTAGCGATAACCATGGGTGAGAGAGGATGCATGTTCATGATGGACGGCGTTCCACGTCGCATGCCCGCATTTCAGGTCGATGTGGTCGATACGACCGGCGCCGGGGATGCCTTCCATGGAGCTTTGGCGTTCGCTCTGATGAGAAGATGGGATCTTCTGAGGTGTTTCGAGTTCGCATCGGCCGTGGCTGCCCTCAACTGCACGAAACTCGGAGGTAGAAGTGGCCTGCCTACCTATGAACAGGCGATCGAATTCCTCAGCGAACGCGGCGCACTGGAATGGGTATGAGGCATTGAGGAGATGAATCTACTTGCCACTGTCTTGGTGTTGCTTTCCACCTTCATGCATGCTTCATGGAATTTGATGGCCAGACATACCAGATCGGAGCACGATTTTTTCGAGCGCATGCAGATAGGGATTATTTTGATCGGATTGATCCCCGGTCTGTTGAGCGAATTCATCGCTCGATCTATCCCGCCGAGGGTATGGTTTTACGTGACCGTCTCGGGTCTTTTCTGTGGCCTCTACTATCTTTCGCTGGCCAACGCCTACAGCTCAGGTGACTTCACGACGGTCTATCCCGTCGCCCGGGCATTGCCCGTTCTGCTTATGGGGCTAGTGGATCTCGCTCGTGGGAGGATGCCGACGGCGGCGGGCTGGATCGGGATGTTCCTGGTCGTGGTAGGTTGCTCGCTTTCACCCCTTGAATCGATAAGACGGCTTGATCTCAGGAGATATGTTAACAGGACGAGCTTCTGGATGTTTTTAACGGCGATGGGAACGGTCGGATACTCCACCTTCGACAAACTCTCCTCCGAGCTGATCAAGCAGGGCCCTGCGACCGCAGCCAGATATGGATACTTCTTCCACACCCTCGCTGGTCTCTCATACATGTCGATGCGAAGGCTGGTCGCCCCCGAGGAAAAGGATAGGATGAAGACCGAGAAGGGGTTCGGATGGAGAATGCCAATTCTGGGAGGGGTTTTCAACTTCGGAGCATACTGGCTGGTTCTATGGGCATATCAGCTGGCAGGCAGGGCGAGCTATGTCGTGGCGTTCAGACAATTCAGTATAGTCATAGGGTCTTTGGCGGCCTTCATCCTCTACAGAGAAAAGGGTTTTGCCGTTCGAATGATGGCCGTTCTGACCATAACCTTCGGGCTGGTTATCATCGGAATCTGGGGCGCTTAGCTCCCTTACTTGACCGATCAGGAGGTTTGTGGTAAGCTAGAGTTGAAGGGGGAATTAAAATTTGAATCTTAGGGAGGTTTAATCAGATGAGGAAAGGGATGGTTTTGGGATTGGCCGTTATGCTCGCGATGACACTCCTCATCGCGAACGCCCAGGCCAAATGGAGCGTGGCGAGGGAGAGCAGGATGCAGGGTGATGTGACTGATATCCAGTTTATCGATCGGACTCACGGCTGGATTCTCCTCGCCCAAGGTGAGGTGAGATATACGACCGATGGAGGCAAAACCTGGAATTCCTCCAAGATAGCTACAAATAAGGAACTCCATGATATACATTTCATCGATCAGAATAGAGGATGGATCATAGGCGAAAACGGGTATATGGTCTATACGACGGACGGCGGAAAAACATGGCTTCCGATGAGCAGCGGAACGGTGACCACCCTTTCAGGGGTTTGGTTCGTCGACGAGGAAAACGGCTGGATATGTGGCG
>CAZHVH010000433.1:0-3394 GCA_964535855.1 uncultured bacterium | reverse complement strand
CCCGATAGCAAGACGATCGCCGAGGCATATAAAGCGGCTGAGAGCTTCATCTCCTCAGGGAGGGTTCCTCCGCTCTATAGGGCGGTCGTCAGAAGATACTTCGATTCGCTGGCGGAGGGAAGCAGATGAACGAGGACAGGCTTCACTGGTTTCGCCAGAGCGTGGAGAGGATCAGAGCTGAGGTGGGTAAGGTTATAGTCGGGCAGGAGGATGTGGTGGAGGGCATACTGCTATGTCTGCTCGCAGGCGGCCATGTGCTTTTGGAGGGCGTCCCAGGGGTTGGCAAAACCAAGATCGTCAGGACGCTGAGCGCCGTCTTAGACCTTAAATTCTCCAGGATACAGTTCACGCCCGATCTGATGCCTGCCGATATAACAGGGACGGAGATATTGATCGAAAACCCCGACGGCGGAAGAAGTTTCCGATTTCAGCCCGGCCCGATCTTCGCCAACGTCATATTGGCCGATGAGATAAACCGAGCCACCCCCAGGACACAGTCCGCCCTGCTCGAGGCCATGCAGGAGAGACAGGTGACGGTCTCCGGGAAAAGCTATAAACTGGATGAGCCGTTCATCGTGCTGGCAACCCAAAACCCTATCGAGATGGAGGGCACTTATACGCTTCCTGAAGCTCAATTGGATAGGTTCACCTTTAAGCTGAAGGTCGGTTACTCCTCTCATGAGGAGATGCGCGAGATCCTGCGGAGAACCACCTACGGCGAGGAGCCGATGCCCGAAAGGGTGATCGGGGCGGAGGAGATAATGGAGATGCGAAAGCTGGTCAGGGATGTGCCCGTGGCCACCCATGTGGAGGATTACATCATAAATCTGGTCAGGATGACACACCCTTCGCAGGATGCCCCGGATATCGTTAGAAGCTACGTGGAATACGGGTCTAGCGTCCGAGGCGCACAGGCGATAGTGCTCACGGCCAAGGCGAGGGCACTATGTAGGGGCAGATATAACGTGTCGCTCGATGACGTCCATGCCGTGGCGATGCCCGCCCTGAGACACAGGATAATCAAAAGCTATGAGGCGGAGGTCGAGGGGATAGACGCGGATCGGATAATAGACGAACTGCTGGAGAGGGTAGGACGGTAGCGGGGACAAGACGAGATGAAGAGGAACAGGATCGCCAGCATAGTGACGTTGAGCCTCGCTCATTTCAACTGTGACGGATATCTTAACTTCATCCCGCCCCTCTGGCCGGTTATAAAGACGGTATATGGGCTGAGTAACACGGGAGTTGGCCTTTTAACGGCCCTTCTTTCCATCACGGCCAATTTCGGTCAGCTCATATTCGGATATCTCACCGATAGATTACGTCCGTACGGTCTGATCCTGGCCGGCGTGTTGATGACATCGGTCTTCATCAGCACCTTAGGCTTTGCCCCTACCTCAGTTGGCCTTACTCTTTTCCTGCTGATGGCAGGAGTGGGGATAGCTTTATTCCATCCCCGCGCAGCGGCTTTAGCCACCGGATTGGCCCGAGGGCAAGCGGCTTTTGGGCTCTCCGTATTCGGAGGAGGCGGCACGTTGGGTTATGCCGTGGGTTCGCTGATAGGGGTATCGCTCTATCAGCACTTCGGCACACTTAAAGGGCTGCTTCCATCGCTGATATTCGGATTGGGAGTGGCCGTCGCTGTGCTCATCGTCAATCCCGAGGGCGCTGAGGAAAAGGTCGAGATTAACTTCGCTCTGCGCCGACATCTACTGCCTCGGATATCCCAGATAGGCCCGATATTCGCCGTGATATCGCTCCGTTCGGCTGCTATAACCGCCTTCGTGAATTTCATGCCGATACTTTTGAGAGCCAGAGGGGCCTCCTTGAGCGCCGGTGGTGGCGCCGTCTTCCTGTTCGTGGCGGGCACGGCGGTCGGCTCCATCATCGGAGGGAAACTGGCGATGAGGATGAGCGAGAGACTTCTGACCGTAATCACGTTATTGTTGGCCAGCCCTCTACTGTTGGCATCTGTCCTCACGAGGGGGATAGCGCTTTTCGCATGCCTTTTCATGGCGGGATTCATGTTACGCTGTGCCGATTACGTCAACATCGCCCGAACTCAGGCGATCGTTCCGGAAGGAGCCAGCCTGGTGGCAGCTTTGGGCATGGGCGGTGCATGGGGTATAGCCGGATTGATCGCCCCTGTGGTGGGGAAGACGGCGGATCTTTATGGCGAGGTGATCGCGCTTGCTTGGAGCGCCGGACTGCCCATAGCGGCCGCTCTGGTCGCCTCAGCGGTGAAATTCAGGTGATTCCCTGTAAGCTCGGTCTATGTTCCCTCGGCGATCGATCTTTTGAGCTCGAGGTAGTAAAGGAAGTTTTCCAACGGCACGTCAGGTGGGACGGTGTGATCCACCGTCGGGACATATCCGCCGATTTCAAGCGTGGGTAGGATTTTCCTCCTCACCTCCTCCTCGATGGCCTCCTTTCCCTTGGCGAGCGCCCTCTTGTCGATCCCGCCCATCAGCGCCAGATCCCTGCCGTACTCCCTTTGCAGCTTGACGGGGTCCATCCCCGCGGCCGCCTCGAGCGGCCAGTGACAGTTTATCCCCGCCTCGATCATCAGGGGAATGAGCACCTCGGTGTTCCCATCGCTGTCGAGCTCTACGACCTTGACCCCGTGTTCGCGCAGGAAATCGATCATCGCTTTGTATCTGGGGAGGAAGAACTCGCTGAAGATCCTCGGCGAGATCAACGGCCCCGCCTTGTAGGCGAAATCCTCGTTGAAGGTGAAGGCATCGATCTCCACCTCGCTGAGGGCTTTCTCCGTGGCTTCCATGAAGAACTCGACCATCCAGTCGAGGATCTCATGCACCAGTTTCGGCTGATCGAAGAAGGCGTAGGAGAGAAGCTCCGTCCCCATCATCTGTCTCAAGTTCCAGTAGAGTCCCCCGAAACCGCAGTTCTCGGTGAGATAGAGCGGGTAATCCCTCTCCCGCCATTCCTCCTTCAGCTTCTCCCAGTTCCGCGGGTAGCGTAAGGGATCTTTGGGATCGAAGTGTTTTTTGAATTCGAGGAAATCCTCTCTCCTCTTGACGAAGAAGTCGAGATAGGTATCCATGGAGAGCCTGGTTCCCCTCACAGTCCCTTCCTTCAGCGCCCGTCGTTTTCTGCCCCAGCCGTCCACAAAGACGACATATCTCTCGTCCTCCTGGAGCACCTTGTGAAAACCGGGGATCGGCCCCAGGTTCAACGAGATAAACTCCCTTTTGTCCAACTTAGCGAACTTCGGCTTACCTCTGAACCAGTCCCCGGTCAGCTCCTCATCTCTGAGCCCCTCCCTGATCCACCTCTCATAGGTTTGCCCCCAGATGCCCAGTTCGAAATAGGGGTAGCGATCCACATCCTCGAAGTTCATCGTGCGTAGATATCGTTCCCTGCTGGTCATCCG
>CAZHVH010000432.1:0-3399 GCA_964535855.1 uncultured bacterium | reverse complement strand
GCGACCATCCTGTTCGCCTATTACGGAGGGAAACACGCCGAGATATTTACCGACATAGTTCTCGGCGGACTCGTGGGCGTGATCCTCTATTTTCTGACCTCTAAGCCGTTTAGAAATCTCAGGCGCGAGAGAATCAGATGTGTCAACTGCGGCAAAAGGTTCACGATCAAGATACCCGTCAATAACTTCATCACCGGCTTCGCCAGAGGTGATACTAAGCCCCAGGTCTATCCCAACGAGAAGACGCTGCTGATAACACATAAGAAATGCGGCAAGCCGATGTATGTCTTTTACAGGGAGACGCCTCCGCTTGAGGTGCTCGCCAAATCCAGAGGAGGTAGGTGATGTATCCGAAACTTTTTCAGATAGGGCCGATAACCGTCTGGTCGTTCGGCGTGATGATGGCGCTGGCATTCATCACAACCTCAACTCTTCTGCAGAGGGAGCTTGCCCGTAGGGGCGTTAATGGCAATATGGCGAGCTGGATAACCATAGCGGCCATCGCCGGAGGGATAATAGGTGCCAAGCTCTACTGGGCCTTCGAGCACTTCGGGGAGTTCATCCATAGCCCTCTCTCGTCGCTCTTTACGGGAAGCGGGTTAACCTGGTATGGAGGCGTAATGCTGGCCGCTTTGGCGGTCGTGCTGACGATAAAGTTCTCCGGCAAACCCTTCTGGAAGGTGGCGGACCCGATAGGACCGCTTTTGGCCCTGGGATACGCCATAGGAAGGATGGGGTGTTTCCTCTCAGGCGACGGCGACTACGGGCCGCCCTCCAATCTGCCCTGGGCGATGGCCTTCCCCCACGGCACCGTCCCAACCCCGCCCGGCGTCAGGGTCCACCCCACACCGCTGTATGAGATAGCTCTGTCACTGCCCATCTTCTTTTACCTCTGGCATATACGCAAAAGGGTGGAGGATATGCCGGGGTATCTGTTCGGGATGTACATGATACTGGGGGGGTGCGAGAGGTTCATAACAGAGTTCTGGCGTCTGACGCCTAAAACCCCCTTCGGGCTGACCTACCCTCAGACCTGGAGTCTGCTGATGATAGGGGGAGGAGCGATTCTGGTCTGGTATGCTAAAAATCATAGGATTACTCCCCAGGAGACGAGACGAACGAAAGGCAGAAGGAGGAGAAGGTGAGGGGGAGATTTGACGTCGTGGGGATCGGTTACTCCTCCGTCGATTACCTCGGGATCGTTCCCTGTTACCCTCCCGAGGCCGATGAGAAGACGGAGATGCTGGAGTTTTCGATGCAGGGCGGCGGGCCGGCTGCCACGGCCTTAGTGACCCTGGCGAGGCTGGGGGCAAAGGTCGCATTCGTAGGCAAGGTCGGTGACGATGATTTCGGCGATTTCATGCTCAGGGAGCTTAAACGAGAGGGCGTGGATGTGGCGATGACCCGCGTGGAGCAGGGGGCCAGTTCGCCTTTCGCCTTCATAATCGTCGAGAGGGGAACGGGTAGAAGGACGATCCTCTGGACGAGATCCACCGCCTCGGAGCTTTCACCGCGGGAGGTGGATATGAAGCTCATCGCCTCGGCCAGTATGCTCTACCTGGACGGCCTTCAGATGGAGGCCTCCATTCAGGCCGCCAAAATCGCCCGGAGGAAGGGCGTTACCGTTTTCCTCGATGCCGATACTCTTTGGAGCAGATCCAAGGAGCTGATGGGTCTTTGTGACGTGGTGATCGCCTCGAAGAGCTTCGCCAAGGATCTGACGGGAAGCGAGGATTATGAAGGGGCGATCCGAGCCATATTAGACCTCGGCCCACGGATCGCCGGCGTGACCCTGGGAGAGGAAGGCTGTATCTGCTGCGATGGCGGCCCGATCGTTCGTAAGCCGGCCTTCAAGGTGGAGGTGGTGGACACGACGGGGGCGGGCGATGTGTTTCACGGCGCCTTCGCCTATGGCGTGCTTTCGGGATGGGACCTGGAGAGGATCGCTGAGTTCGCGAATGCCGTCGCCGCCTTGAAATGCCGTAAATTGGGCGGCAGAGCCGGAATACCTACACTGAAGGAGGTGCTCGACTTCCTGGGATGGACAGACGCACATCACTCTCTTTCCTGATATCTCTCCTCATACACGCTCTGCCCCTGATCCTCCTGAGCCTCTTCAGCTTCACCCTGCCATGGGGCCACCTTGCCGTCCTGAGCAGTGTGAATGAGACCCTCCCGTCGAGGTCAAGCCCGATGCAGGTGGATATAGTCGAAGCGAGGCCAGAGGTTCAAAGGCCGCTGTTTGGCAGGGATTCGATCACAAGGGCGGCGAAACCCAGAAAGATGCTAGCGAAGCTAAACGAAAAGATGGGAGGTAACATCACCACTATCCCCAGCGCTGTGGAGGCCCGGGATATCTCCAGGCCGCCGAGGACAAAGCTAAACCTGATAGATCCTGAGAGCTTCATGGGGCTTGAGGAGCCGAGTATAGGCGGCCTGAGCGAACCCGACTACCGCGGTGAGAGGGGATCGAAGGAAGGGGAGACGGCGGAGAATAAGGGAGACAATGCCATCTCAGGTGATGTGGATTCTCAGATGTCGGATCGACTTCAGAGGATCGCCGCCTGGATGGGGAGCTCATCAAAGGCCGACGCGGTCGATGTGGCCTTTGTTCTCGATACGAGCGGCAGCATGGAGGATAACATCAAGGCTGTGGGAAACCATCTGGACGATATGGCCGCCTCGCTTAAATCGAGCGGTCTCGATTACAGGATAGCCGTGATTAAATTCAGATATCTGCGGAGGGACATGCTCGTCTTCCCCTTCACAAAGGATGTGGATAGATATAGGAGGCTGCTTCGAAACGTCAGATGCTATGGTGATGAAAGGGCGCTTGACGCTCTGGATAAGGCGATGGACCAGCTTCAGTTTCGCGACGGAGCGAAACGGCATTTCATACTCGTCACGGATGAGCCGCTGAAGGGAAGCCTCCCGTTTATAGAGGTTCTGAGCAGGTGCAGGCGTATGGAAATAGCCGTCACGGTCATAGGGATAGATGACCCGCTTCACAAGGCTCTCGCCGGGCAGACCGGCGGGATATTCCTCCATATACCGAGGTGAAGGTGATGAGGATGATCAGCGTAGGGGTGATCACGGTCAGCGATAAGGCCTCCCGCGGAGAACGGGAGGACAGAAGCTATCATGCCATAAGGAACATACTTGAGAGGTTCAAAGATCAAGCCGCTCGCTTTGAAATTCTCCGCTATGAAATTGTGCCGGATGAAAGGGATCGAATAGCCTCGTTGCTCAGGAAATTCGCCGATGAGGAGGGATTGGATCTGGTGCTCACGACGGGCGGAACGGGTCTTTCACCCAGGGACGTCACGCCTGAAGCGACGATGGAGGTGGTGGAGAGGATCGTGCCGGGCATACCGGAGGCGATGAGGGCGGAGAGCATCA
>CAZHVH010000431.1:0-3400 GCA_964535855.1 uncultured bacterium | reverse complement strand
GCCATGGCGCGGACTATTATAGCGGTAGTCCGATTGGGTTGTCAATTTCCTCTTCCCCGTTAAAGCACATCGGCCTTGATGGCGTTGGTAGTGCCGGGGATATCGGTCGGAAGGCCGGCCACGATCACCACCCTATCCCCTTTGGAGACCATACAGGAGCGAAGGGCGACCTGTTTGGCCCTTTCGATCAGCCGGTCCGTATCGGATATCTCCTCTATCAGGAAGGGATACACGCCCCACATCAACGTCAGCCGTCTCAGGGTCGTCTCCCTGGGCGTGACGACGATTATCGGCGCGTGGGGCCGATATTTGGCGACGAGCCTGGCCGTTTGACCGGATCGGGTGCAGCAGATGATGGCCTTTGCACCGATATCCAGAGCGATATAGCAGGCGGCATGGCTTATGGCGTCCGGCACATCCTCTTCTGGCGTCATCCTCCGCGCCTCCATCATCCCGATGTAATCTATCGCCTCCTCAGCCTTACAGGCCACCTCCGCCATCACCTCAACCGATTTGACGGGGAATCTCCCGATGGCCGTCTCGCCCGAAAGCATCACTGCATCCGTTCCGTCGAATATCGCATTGGCTATGTCGCTCACCTCCGCCCTCGTCGGATAAGGCTGCCGGATCATGCTCTGTAACATCTGCGTGGCCGTGATGACCGGTTTCCCCTGTCCGTTCGCCTTGCGGATGATCTCCTTCTGAACGACCGGCACATCGCTAAGCGGTATCTCCACGCCCAGATCTCCCCTAGCGACCATCACACCGTCGGAGACGGCGATTATCTCGTCCATCCTCTCCACCGCCTCGTGTTTCTCCATCTTCGCTATCACGTGCACATCCATCCCGCTCCTCTCTATCCTCTCCTTAACGTTCAGGATATCCTCGGCGGATCGGACGAACGAGACGGCGACCCAATCGACGCCGTGTTTCAATCCGAACTCCAGGTCTCTTATATCCTTCTCCGTCACTGACGGCACGCTCAGAGAAACCCCGGGCACGTTTATCCCCTTATGTGAGCACAGCTCGCCCCCGACCACCACCTCACATCGCACCTCGATCCCGTCGGTATCCAGAACCCTGAGCTCCATCTCGCCGTCGGCGAGCATTATTCTATCCCCCCTCTTAACATCTCCGGCGAGTTCGGGATGGCTTATCGGTATACGGCCCTGTGATTCGGCCTTATTCCTGCCGCTCAGTATGACTTGATCCCCCACCTTGAGCTCGATCGTCCCTTCGATCTCGCCCACCCTTATCTTCGGCCCGCATAGATCCTGCATGATCGCTATTGGGGTATCAGTCATCCTCGATGCCTCCCTTATCGCCTGTATCTGACGCAGGTGCTCCTCGTGTGTGCCGTGTGAGAAGTTTATCCGGGCGACGTTCATTCCCCTCTCGATCATCCTCCGGATGGTCTGGACGTCCTGGCTGGCCGGACCTATCGTGCAGACGATCTTCGTTCGCTTCAAAGCTCACACCTCACCCAGTACGGTGCAGGGCATACTGTCAACCCCCTCCACGAAAAGGGGGACGACGATCACCCTCTTCAGCCTCGAAAGATCCTGATCCAGATTCATATCCTCCACGATCAGCACGTATCTTGAGCCATAGCCCTCACACCCTGTCAGGATACGATGCGTCCGGACGGTTTCCTCCGGGAAGGCGGGCGATCCGACCGATACGCAATCCACGCCCACACACCTGACCTCCCTGAGTTCCTCGACGATGAAGCTGGCAGCATCGGGCGAGAGGCAGGGGGATCGATGGCTGAACTTCTGGGGGTCTTTACTGCGGATTCGAGCATATCCGGTCCGAATGAGGAGCATATCGTGTCCAGAAAGGTCGCCGGACCCTTTGATCTCATCCAGCTCGATCAACGACGGACCCTCCTTAGGTATGTCGAGCACCTTGGGCGAACGGAAGACCAGCTCATCCGGCGAGAAATCCGCTATGGGCCTGCCATTGGGGTTGAAATGGTTGGGGGCGTCGATATGGGTCCCGTCGTGATTTCCAAGCTCAAGCAGATAGGTCTGGCATACACCCGTCTCGAAGGACGATCTTTGATGGATCTTCAGCGAGACCTCCCGTCCGAAGGCGGGATCTCCCTCTCTAAGCACGTGCGAGAGCATTATAAACATTTCATTCACCTTTGAAATCAATAGATTTCCCTCTCTTTAGTTCTAAATTATAGAACCCAATCTCTCAACCTAAAATCCTCCGCGAAGGGATTGATAAATTTGACGCCTTCTATAACAGCACCTGTGGGAAAATCCTCACTGAAAATCAGCGAGGCCTGATTTAAACGGGCAGTAGCCCAGATCCGGCTCAGACCGGTCATAAGCATAAACTAGTACGTTGGTATCCACGAAAATTTTACTCATACAACTCCTCTCGCTTCCAAGTTCGTCTTCCGCGTACGGGCCCCTGTTTCATCAGCCGCGTTATGAAAGCCTTTTCCCTCCTCCAAGCCTCCAAATCCCGCAAAGAGAGGAGAGAAAACCTTATCTGATGCTCAATAGCTTGCCTAATTAACTCCGCTTCTGAGATCCCTGATAGACGCGTTAGGCGTTTAAGCAACGTTTCCTGTTCAGGCTCAATATAAATCTGTTTACGCACCATCCTAGACATCTGAACACCTCCTTAATTTTAAGTGATCTTATAAACGTTTCATCATTTCATCATTCCCCAGAGCGTTGTCAACTTACCCATCGGATCGACGGGCTGCAGATAGTCTCCGAGCCTGTAATCTATGGGTGGCATGATCCAATCCACCGTATCGGCGGCCGAGTAGTGGAGTATGGTGAGGCGGATCATATCCCCGTTTTTGACCCCCAGGCTTTTCAAGTCGCACTTGAGCTCATACTTATTTGCCACCACGACGGCGTCCACCACCGCTCCGGGCACGTCATGATCCTGATCTATGTTCGCCGCATCGGGCGCATATCCCTGTATCCCGACACCCTGATAGACCCCTTGTTTGGTCTCGACGCTTATGTAGAAATCCACGCCCAGCGGCCTTTCATGCGGTGGATACGGCGCCTCCTTATCCGATTGGATTCCGGTATCGTAGTTATTATCGGCATCGATGACGGTCTGGTATGCTCCCCTGCTGGTCTTACCGTTGGCTATGTCGTCCTTAACCGTCACGTAGACGTATAGGAGCTCATCGTCATTGGCGATCCTGCAGCTCAGGATATCCAGGGTGGGATCATCCGGCCCACCGAACGTATCGCCCTCCGGATCGGTATACTCTCTGACGCCTTCCCAGTCGTCAAACTGGCCGTCGATCGATATTTCGATCTCCTTCCCGGATGAAACAGATATAGCCGCTAACAAAAGAAAGGTTAAAATAGCGGTTTTTCTCATCCTCTCCCACCTCCGCTTTGAGAACTTACCAGAT
>CAZHVH010000430.1:0-3403 GCA_964535855.1 uncultured bacterium | reverse complement strand
ACCCGTAGTTGAATCGGCCTTCAGAACTTGCTAAAATAGCATAGCACGACAGGGAAAACGGCGTCAAGATCACTGAGGTGTGAGATGGGGGTTATCACGCTGACCACCGATTTCGGCCTGATCGACGGCTATGTCGGGATCATGAAAGGGGTCATACAAGGGATCTGCCCGGGGGCGGTGGTGATCGATCTCACCCATGATATCCCGCCTCAGGACATCCTATCGGCGGCCTTCCTGCTTCACGCCTCTCACCCGTATTTCCCCAAAGATACCGTGCACGTGGCGGTCGTCGATCCGGGGGTGGGGACTGAGAGACGGGCCATCGCCCTGCGGACCTCGAACGCCTTCTTCGTGGCTCCCGATAACGGCCTGCTCAGCTTTATCATCGAAGGCGGGAGTGTGGAGGAGGTCGTGAACCTGAATAACCCCAGATATTGGCTCCCGAAGGTCAGCGCCACGTTTCACGGTCGGGATATCTTCGCACCCGCCGGAGCATATTTGGCGAGAGGGGTGCCTCTGAGGGAGCTAGGGCAACCCATAGATGTCGGGGATCTGATCACCTTTCCCGTTCCCAGAGCTTACAGGGATGGCGATGCGATCACCGCTCAGATCCTACATGTGGATCGGTTTGGAAATCTCACTGTCAATCTGCCGATGGAAAGGTTTAAGGAGGAAGGAGAGGAGCTGCTGATGATCTACCTGCCCGATGAGACTCAGCCGTTGATACTTCATCCTCAGAATCTGACGATTCATGTCGGAGAATATGAGATCAGTGGAATACGACGAACCTATGCCGAGGGGAGCTTAGGTGAGCCGATGGCGCTTATCGGCAGCGCGGGATACCTTGAGGTAGCCGTTCCCGGCGACAGCGCAACACGCCTGCTGAACGTGAAGGTCGGCGATGAGGTCAGGGTGAAGATCGAACGGTCCCCCTGAGGGGAAGCGCTGGCCTGAAACCGGCCCTTATAACCGATCCGCCCGAGGAGAAATAGCCGAAGTTCCCCGGTGATCCCAGGACTCTTCTAAAAAAACTCAGTTTCTCGCCCGAAACTTCCAACACCGTTCCTCCGTCGTACTTCGTCCCATCTCCGAGGGGGAGTTCAAACGGCAATGGCTCAGGCGAGATGCCCTCGGGGGGTTCCTTCACCCTTTCCACCAGCAACTCCACCCTATCGGGTTGATACGGCAACGAGGATGGCACGTGTTCGTCGAACCTCATCAACGTGCCTATGAACCTGACGAGAGCGATCGTGGGGTTATCCTTCAGATGATGTGGAAGTGAGGCGGGATCATCGGGTAAGCCGTAGATCGTGATCTCAAGCCTATGTTGTGATGTATTTACCCTCAGCGTGAATGAGGGCAGACCTCTGAGCGTTAGCCTGCCCTCCCTCAACCTTTCCTGAAGCGAATAGACGTCAACCCGGAAAACCCCCGCCTTCCTGGCCTGTTCCAATAGCCTCCCGACCTCCCCTCGATCCAGTCTGGTCTCCCTCCACGAATATCCCCCGATCTGCTTGAAGATCACCCGTCCGTCGCCGAAGAGTGTAAAGGCGGGAACCTCCTCCATGAATCTCCTCTCGAGGCTCTCGCTGCCGCTTTTCCGCAATAGCTGCAGCACGACCTCGTCGGGCGACTCAGCATAGTAGATCTGGCCGATCGGCCTTATATCGATGGATTGAAGCCTCTGTTTCCCACTGACCCTCCTCATCACATCGCCGAGATGGCCTATCCCGTAGATGACCATCACCAAGGCGAGGGCGATGAGAAGGGGTTTGAGGAACCTGTAGATGGCAGGATATTCCTCATCAGCCATCTTTAACCTTCCACCAAGGCGCTTTCGAGTATCCTGAGGATCAACTCGTCATACGGGATTCCAGCGCATTTTGCCTGAGCGGGCAGATCGCTGAGATCCGTCAGGCCGGGTATCGTGTTGACGTCGGTGACGAAGGGGTTGCCTTCGTGATCAACCCGCATATCCACCCTGGAGACCCCCCTGCAGCCAAGGGATCTGTGGGCCATGAGGGCGACTTCCTGGATGTGGTCGTAGATCTCCCTCGGGAAGGGCGCGGGCAGGATGAACCGGGTCATGCCGGGTGTATACTTCGCCTCATAGTCGTAGAACTCCCTCTTGGGAACCAACTCTAGAACCGGCAGCGGATAGGCTCCTTCGCCTGTGCCCAGGATTCCGACCGTGACCTCCCTGCCGGGGATAAATCTCTCGAGGAAGATATCGCCGAACTGGGTGAGGGTCTTTTTGACCGTCTCGAACAGAAACCCTACCTCCCTGACGATCGAGACGCCGAGGCTTGAGCCCTCGGAGGTAGGTTTGACCACGATGGGAAGGCCGATCTCCTCGATCGCAAGACGGCACTGCTCGTTCAGATCTGAGCTCGGGTCTATCACCATGAAGTGGGGCGTCGGCACGCCGACGGCCTGAAAGATCCTTTTCGAAGCGACCTTATTCATCGCCAGGGCGCTGGCGAGCACGCCCGACCCGGTATAAGGTATATTTAGTGACTCCAAAAGGCCCTGGATAGCCCCGTCCTCGCCGCCTCTGCCGTGCAGGGCGATAAAGGCCAGATCGATCTTCCCATCGATCAGCGATCGCACAAACTCGGGGTCCGCGGGGTCGATCTCCACGGCATCAAGTCCATGAGATCGGAGGGCACGGAGGACGTTCCGACCCGATCTGAGCGAAACCGCCCTCTCGCCCGATGTGCCCCCCATCAACACTGCTATTCGTCTGCCCTTGAGCTTCCTTTTGATCTCCTCAAGCCCCATCCTTTCAGTAACCACACTCCCTGAGATGCTGAACCGATTTCTCCATCCTCTCGAGCATCTGCTCCAAAGTGAGGTTTTCGCCCTTTATCCCCTCGATCTCAATCGTGAAAGGCCCGTAGAATCCTCTGGCGTTCAACAGCTCTCTCACCTTTTTGAAGTCCACTATCCCCTCACCTAAAGTGGGGAAGTACCAGGTTCTGGGTTGGCCGTTGGTGTCCTTCAGGTGTACGCCCTCGATGTAGTCCAATACCTTCCTCATCTCCTCGATCCCGTCCACACCCTCGTTATAATAGTAGATGTTGGCGGTGTCGAAGTTGATCCTGACATTGGGATGATCCACGCCTTTCATCGTTTCGAGCGCCACATCGCCGTTGGTCACGAGATCCGGGTGGGTTTCCATGATGACGATCACGTCCTTCTGGGCCGCTACGTCGCCTACCCGGCGGAGTCTCTCATAGACGATGGATTTATCGAGCCCGCCGGTATGGACGCTGGTGAATATCCGATTCGCTCCGAGACGGCTGGCCACCTCGACGGCCGTCCTGAATTGATCCGCTACGTCCTCGCTCTTTATATCACAGGGAGCCTGTATGCTCCCGACCGACAGCCCATATCTGGAAAG